>USQA01000047.1 GCA_900556695.1 uncultured Clostridium sp. | reverse complement strand
CAAAGGCAGGAAAAAATATAATAATTATATCAATAAGTTTATCAATAATTTTAGTAATAATAGGGGTAAAGAAATATAATAAATATAGAGATATTAAATAACAAGTGTGCTATAAAGAATAATATAAAAATATAATATTAGTATTATTAAAATTAAATAAAAGAAAAAATAATAATGTATGCAAAAGAGCAGTAGAAAAACTACTGCTCTTAATTTGTCCACCTGTAAAAATTTAAGCTACAAAAGAGCTTTCTTCTACTGGTGGTTGAGGAGTGGAAACAGATGAAAGTTGTAAATCCACTATACTAAATGCTATAGGGTTACTGTAGACGAAAATATGATTTTTTAGACAGAAATCATATCCGTAATATTCAATTAATGATAAAAGTTCATCATATTTTTTTGAAATAACTTCAAATTCCTTTCTTTTGTTTCCAAGCTGAATAATGATTTTTCTTTTTGTCATGTCCAAATCCTCCGTTTTCTATATTATGTTGACATAATACGATTATACTACATAAATTTAAAAATGGCAATTATTTTACATAAAATAGTATATTTTACTTGGAAAAATTATTGATATATTTATGAAAATCATATATAATAAAAGAGCAAAAGATAAGAAAGAGAGAATAAAATGAAAAAAAATAAAAATACAGCAACTAAGATTATAGATTTTGTAATATTTTTAATATTGATAGTTGTATTATATTTTGCATATAAATATTATCAAAAAAACAATTTTAATGAATTTATAAGAAGTGAAACGAATCCATATACGTCAAATTTTGTAAGAGATAGTGAACAAAAGTATTCTGAAAGAGCAAGTTATAAAATTCAATCAAATGAATTTAATGATGCAATGTTTTACAAAAAAGTAAAAGTAGAAAAAAATAAGCCATATAAAGTAACATGTATGGTAAAAACAAAAGATATAGAATCAAAAGAAGAAAAATCAGGAGTAGGAGCACAAATATCAATTGAAGGAACAACAGAAAGAAGCACAGCTATTTCAGGTACTGAAGATTGGCAAAAAATTGAGCTTATTTTTAATTCTAAAAATAGAGATGTTGTAAAAATAGGATTTAGACTAGGTGGATACTTAGGAGAAGCTAAAGGAGAAGCGTGGTTTTCAGACCTTACATTAGAAAAAGGAAGTGCTGATACAAATAATGAGTGGAAATTTGGGTGTTTTATTTTTGAAACAACAGATGTAAACTTAAATGGAAAACAAGTAAAGTTAAATGTAACACAAAGTGATATAAGTGACATATCAAGTACAATTCAAAGATTTCAAAATTCTTGCAGGGAATTATCAAAAGGAAAAATGACATCTAAATGTGAGGTATATAAAGTTTCAAAACCAATTACAAGTTTATCATATGATGAAGAATTTGGATATTATGTTGGACCAGAAGATGTTGAAGAACAAATAAAAGATAAAGTACAAAATAGCGATTATGACCATATTTTTGTTATTGTAAGACTCGGAGATGAAGAACATGAAAAAGATATAAAAGTAAATGACTGGATAGGACTTCGGTTCAATGGATTATTATGGAATAGGATTTTCTAATATAAGATTACCAAATAGTTCAAAAAGTTATATTTATAAATATGATACAAGAATAAATACTTTTCCAGAAGAAGTATTTTTACATGAATTTTTACATTCATTAGAAAGAACTGCAAAAGAATATGGATATGAAAGACCAGAACTTCATGATTATGAAGATTATGGATATAAAAACGAAACTTTAATAGGACAAAAAAGATGGTATACAGATTATATGAATAAAAACATAAAAACATCATCAGGAAATATAGGACTACCATCAGAAGTATACACATTAAAACCCGCAAAAGATAGTAATTTTAAATATTCATATAAAATTGAAGAATTTAAACAACCACAAAATATTATAGAAGATATAATAGAATTATTTAAGAACATAATAAATAAAGTAAAATACATAGTACAGGAAGAAGGTATATAAAGTGAAAGTATCAGAGTTTAATTATGAATTACCAGAAGAATTAATAGCACAGACACCATTAGAAAAAAGAGATGAATCAAGATTAATGGTACTAAATAGAGAAAAACAAACAATAGAACATAAAACATTTAAAGATATAATAGAATACTTAAAACCAGGAGATGTTTTAGTAAGAAATAATACCAAAGTTATTCCAGCTAGAATTTATGGAAAAAAGGAAACAGGAGCAAATGTTGAATTTTTGTTATTGAAAAATATAGAAGGCGATATTTGGGAATCTATAGTAAGACCAGGAAATAAATTACATGTTGGAACTAAAGTGATTTTTGGAGATGGCCTACTAAAAGCTGAAATTTTAGATGTAATGCCAGGAGGAACTAGAAAAGTAAAATTCTATTATGAAGGGATATTTAATGAAATATTAGACCAAATAGGATTAATGCCATTACCTCCATATATACATGAAGAATTAAAAGAAAAAGATAGATATCAAACAGTATATGCAAAATATGAAGGATCAGCAGCAGCACCAACAGCTGGTTTGCATTTTACACCTGAGCTATTAGAAAAAATAAAAGAAAAAGGAATAGAAATAGCAAATGTAACATTACATGTAGGAATAGGTACTTTTAGACCTGTAAAAGAAGATACAGTGGAAGCACATGAAATGCATTCAGAACATTTTTATATAAAAAAAGAAGATTGCGACAAAATAAACAAAGCAAAACAAGAAGGAAGAAGAGTAATAGCAGTAGGAACAACATCATGTAGAGTACTAGAAACAATAGCAAATAAGGAAAATGGAATGGTAGAACCACAAGAAGGTGATACACAAATATTTATATATCCAGGATATAAATTTAAATGTATAGATGGATTAATAACAAATTTCCATTTACCACAATCAACTTTATTAATGCTCGTATCTGCATTAGCAGGAAAAGATTATATTATGGGAGCATATAACGAAGCTGTAAAAGAAAAATATAGATTTTTTAGCTTTGGAGATGCAATGTTGATTTTAGGGAACAACCGATTGATTAAAAAGGAGGAAAAATGAAACCAGCAGTAACATATGAATTATTACACGAATGTAAGCAAACAGGAGCAAGAAGAGGAGTAATTCATACTCCACATGGAGATATACAAACACCAATATTTATGCCAGTAGGAACACAGGCAACAGTAAAATCAATGACACCAGAAGAATTAAAAGAAGAAGTAAAAGCTCAAATTATATTATCAAATACATATCATTTATATTTAAGACCAGGAAATAAAATTGTAAAAGAAGCAGGAGGACTACATAATTTTATGAAATGGGATAGACCAATTTTAACAGATAGTGGTGGATTTCAGGTGTTTAGCTTAGGTGATTTAAGAACAATTCATGAAGAAGGTGTTGAGTTCAAATCTCATTTAGATGGAAGTAAACATTTTTTTTCACCAGAATCAGTTATGGAAATAGAAGAAGATCTAGGAGCAGATATAATAATGGCGTTTGATGAATGTTGTCCATATCCTTCAACATATGAATATACAAAGAATTCAATGGAAAGAACAACAAGATGGGCTAAAAGATGTAAAGAAGCTCATAAAACAGTTGATAAACAAGCATTATTTGGAATTATTCAAGGAGGATTTTACAAAGATTTAAGAGAACAAAGTGCAAAAGAATTAATTGAGTTAGATTTACCAGGATATGCAATTGGAGGAATAAGTGTAGGAGAACCTAAAGAAGAATTTATAGATATATTAAAATATACAACTCCATTAATGCCAAAAGATAAACCTAGATATCTAATGGGAGTAGGAACACCAGATTATCTAATAGAAGCAGCAATTTCTGGAATAGATATGTGTGATTGTGTATTACCAACGAGAATTGCAAGAAATGGAACAGCATTAACATCACGTGGAAAAGTTGTTGTAAGAAATGCAACATACGAAAGAGATTGGAGACCATTAGATGAAGAATGTGATTGCTATACATGTAGAAATTATACAAGAGCATATATAAGACACTTAATAAAAGCAAATGAAATTTTAGGTGTAAGATTATTATCAATTCATAATTTAAGATTCTTGACTAATTTAATGGAAAGGGTTAAAATAGAAATAGAGCATGATAATTTAGGAACATTTAGAGACCAATTTTATAAAAAATATGGTTATATAGATTAGGAGGATACAAATGAATATAATAGAAGAGGGATTTCAAAACAAAGAAGAGAAAAAGAAAAAGACTAGTATGACAATAATATTAGTTGCAATAGTTTTGGTTTTTTGTATGATTATAGGTATAATTTCTTATTTGGCTTATATAAAAAATAGTGAATTAAAAGTATTTTTAAATGGTCAAGCTAATGAAAAAGTAAAAGATTTATTGGTAATAGAAGATAATGGAACAGTATATGTACCTATAAAAGAGATAGCTAGTTATTTAGGATATGAAAGTTATAATGGAGAATACGGAAATAAATCAGAAGAATTGAGTAAATGCTATGTAGAATCAGAAAGCGAAATTGCAAATTTTTCATTAGGATCTAATAAAATATATAAATTAGATTTAACAAAGGAATCAGAAAATTATTGGTATATGTACTCAAAAGATCCAATAAAAGCAATAAATGGAGTTCTATATGCAACTTCAGAAGCAGCAGAAAAGGCTTTTGATATCAGTTTCGATTATGATAAAGATAAAAATAGAATATATATATATACAACACCATATTTAGTTCAAACATATTCATCTAAAGTATTGGATTTTGGATATAAAGAAATAAGTGATAAGTATGTTAATCAAACAGCAATAGCACAAAATGACTTTTTAGTTGTAAAATCAGAAAAAGAAAAGTATGGAGTAGTTACAACAGAAGGAGATGCTGTATTAGAAGTTAAATATGATGATATAGAATATTTACCTACTACAGGAGATTTCTTAGTAAAATCTAATGAAAAGTATGGAATTGTGTCAAAGACAAAAGAAACGAAAGTACAATTAATATATGATAGCATAGAATTAATGGATAGCGATTCTCAGTTGTATGTTGTTAGTAAAGATAAAAAATATGGAGTCATTGATTTTAGTGGAAAAACAAAAATATATATTGAAAACGATGAAATAGGTGTAGATAGTTCTAAATTTTCACAAAACGAAATTAAAAATAACTATATTTTAGCAGATAATTTAATACCGGTTAGAAAAGGAAAAGTTTGGGGTCTATATAATAAAAATGGAAATCAAGTTGTTGATTTCAAATATGATAGTTTTGGATATATAGCAAGTAATAATAAAGATGCAATTAATTTACTAGTAATACCGGATTATAATGTATTAGTAGCATGTAAGGATAAAAAATATACATTATTAAATTCTTCAGGAGAAGAACTATTTGCGCCAGTAGCTGATGATATCTATATGAATATTAACGGTGGACAAAAATATTATTATATTATGGTAAATAATAAACAAATGAATGCAATAGAATTTTTAGATTCAATAGGAATAAAAAACAATAGTAAACAAGATAATAATGAATCAAGTAATAACACAAATGAAACTAATGATACTAAAAATCAAAATAAAACTAATTCAAACAGCACAAACAATAATCAAAGTTCACAAGAACAAAGTGATGGAGATGAAGAACAAAATAATAATGAAGAAAGTCAAGGTGATAATTCTGAAGAAGAATATTCAGAAGAATAATATTTTAAAAGCAATTTAAGAATTAAGTAAAACAAATTATTAGACCCAAAAGTTTAATAGTTTGTTTTTTTATATTAATAAAAAATATTACAGAGTAGTAATCGAATATTTTTTATTAAAATTTTTGTACTATATAAACCAATAACTTACAAAAAAATCAAAAAAAAGACAAAAAAATATTTACATTTTAGAAAAAAATGTATAAAATAGAAGTTGAAGAGAAAACAAAAGAAAATGAAATAAGAAAGGGAGCGTATTGATGAAAATTTTAATGTTAACATGGGAGTATCCACCAAGAGTGGTAGGTGGAATTTCTAGAGTAGTATATGACCTATCAAGAACATTATTAAAAGACGGACATGATGTAACAGTAGTTACATATAGAGAGGGAAATGCTCCATACTTTGAAGAAGATAAAGGAGTAAAAGTATATAGAGTTGACAATTACATGATAAATCCAAATAATTTTATAGATTGGATTATGCAAATGAATTTTAATATGGTAGCAAAAGCAAACGAAATTATGCTTAAGGAAGGAAATTTTGATGTAATACACGCCCATGATTGGCTAGTAGCATATGCGGCAAAAACACTAAAAAATTCATATGATATACCAATTGTTTCAACTATACATGCAACAGAAGCAGGAAGAAATAGCGGAGTTCATGATGAAACACAAAGATATATAAACGATACAGAATGGATGTTAACATATGAGTCATCAGAAGTAATTGTTAATAGTAATTATATGAAAAGTGAATTGCAAAGATTATTTGGACTACCATATGAAAAAATAAATGTTGTACCAAATGGCGTTAATTTAAGTTTATTTAACAATGTAGAAAGAGATTATAATTTCAGAAGAAAATATGCAATGGATAATGAAAAGATAATATTATTTATGGGAAGATTAGTTTATGAAAAAGGTATTCAGCATTTAATTTCTGCTATGCCAAAAATATTAGAAGGGTATAAAGATAGTAAACTTGTAATATGTGGAAAAGGTGGAATGTTAGATGAACTAAAACAACAAGTAGATGCTATGGGAATATCTAATAAAGTGTATTTTGCTGGATATATGGGAGGAAAAGATGTGCAAAAAATGTACAAAGCTGCAGATATAGCTGTCTTTCCAAGTACATATGAACCATTTGGAATTGTGGCATTAGAAGCAATGTTATCAGGAAATCCAGTTGTAGTATCAGATATTGGTGGATTAAATGAAATTGTAGAACATAAAGTAAATGGAATGAAAACATATTGTGGAAATCCAAATTCAATAGCAGATTCAATATTAGAATTATTATACGATCATAAATTATGTGCAGAAATAACAAAAAAGGCAAAAAATAAAGTGAGAAATGAATACAATTGGAGCAAAATAGCTCAAGATACACATTTTACATATCAAAAAGCAATTTGTCAATCAGTTGCAGAAAAACAAAAAAGACAACTTGAACAAGAAAGAGCTAAGAAAACTAAAAAAGCTAAAAATACAGAAAACGAGATTACTAACTTGCTTAATTTCAAAAAACGTCAAGCTTATGCATAATATTTGTATTGTGAAAGATTAAAGTATATAATAAAAGGACCCTATAAAAGGGTCCTTTTGAATTATTATCTTGGCTTTGCTATCCAAAAGTTTAAAATTTATAGGCTAAGGAAATATAAAAACATTATTAGTAGAAATAAAAAATTATAAAAAAGTTTTCAATTTCTACAAATTTAGCAAAAAAATAGTGTATAATATAAAAAGAAAAGATATGATAATATAAAAAACGTAAAAATGAAAGGAAGATAATATGCTAGAATTCAAATCAGGATTTGTAACATTAATAGGAAGAACAAATGTAGGAAAATCAACATTAATAAATTTACTAGTAGGAGAAAAAGTTGCAGCAATAGCAAACAAAGTACAAACTACAAGAACAGCTATAAGAGGAATAGTTAATAGAGAAAATTCACAAATAATATTTATAGATACTCCAGGAATTCACAAACCTAGAACAAAGTTAAATGAAACAATGGTAGAAACATCTTTTACGAGTATTGGAGATACAGATATAGTTGTCTTTCTTATTGAAGCAACAAGTGATGAAATAGGCAGAGGCGATAGAATTATATTAGAAAAAATAAAAGAAGCAAAAAAGAAAACGATATTATTAATTAACAAAATTGATTTAGTAAAAAGAGAAAAACTTTTAAATTTAATAGATATTTATAGCAAAGAATATAATTTTGAAGCAGTAATACCAATATCAGCAACAAATTCAAAATATAGAAAAATAATTTTAGATGAAATAGAAAAGAACTTAAAACCAGGACCTGCATATTATGATATAGAAGAATATACCGATCAAACTTTAAGACAATTAGCAGAAGAAACAATAAGAGAAAAAGCTTTAAAACTATTAAAAGATGAAGTGCCACATGGAATTTATGTAGAAGTAGAAAAAATGAAACAAAGAAAAAACAAAAAAGGTGAAGACATTTATGATATAGAAGCAACAATTTATTGTTTAAGGAATTCTCATAAAGGTATTATAATAGGAAAAAATGGAGAAATGCTAAAAAGAATAGGAAGAGCAGCAAGAATAGACATGGAAGAAAACTTTGGACTAAAAGTAAACTTAAAAACATGGGTAAAAGTAAAAGAAGATTGGCAAGAAAACGAAAGTATCGTGAAAAAATTCAAATTACAATAAAATTTAATTAAATTGTATAAATTAATTAAATTTGCAAAAGATAAAATTAAAGGTGATACTTTAAAAAAGGAAGTGAGCTTATGATAAAAAAGATAGCATGGGATGCCTTTAAAAATACAGGTGATATAAATGCATTTTTAGAATTAAAACAAATAGAAAATATAGAAAACAACATAAAAGAAGAACAAAAAATGGTAAATTTAGATTTAGAAAAAAATGATATATTAAATATAGATAAAAAGGTGGATTAAATTAAAATGTCAAATACAAAATTAAATGGAATTGTATTAGCA
>USQA01000046.1 GCA_900556695.1 uncultured Clostridium sp. | reverse complement strand
TTCCCTCTCCTGGCATTGTTGATGTTATTAATACTGTTTTTAAATTGTTTTTTGCATTCATGAATTGGATATTTGTTCTTAATGTTCTAAAAACTTCAGAAATAGGAGATTTTGGATCTCTTTGTACTATTAATTCTTTTTTCATTATCTATTCTTACCTCCTTTTTTCTTTGGTTGTCCTACATCGAAAATAGGAATTGATGCCAAAACAGGTAAGTCACATATTCTTTCTACATCTTCTGATGTTTTTATAGTTGTGTCTAAAATATTAATTATTAAAGCATATAATATAGAAACAATTATTCCTATAAATATAAAAATAAGGATATCTTTCTGATGATTAACATTAAATGGTGCTGTTGGCTTTTCTGCAGTATCAACTGTTTTTATATTGTCCATATTATAAATCTCTTTAACTTTTTCTGTAAATACCTTTGCTATTTCATTTGCTATTTTTTCTGCATATATAGGATTTTCATTTAAAACTGTAATTTCTATTAATTCTGTATCTTTTAATTGTGTAACGCTTACATTATTTCTTATATCATCTTCATTTACATCTATATTTAAATTTGCTTTTACTTGTCTTAATACGTTTTTACTTTTTATTAATTCACTATATGTAGATACTAATTTTGAATTTATTGTTATATCAGCTGTAGTTATTGTGTTTTCTGTAACTTTGTTTTTATCTGATTGAGCTAAAACAAGTGTTGTTGAGGCACTATACTTTGGCACTTTTAAGCCAAATGTATACATTATTCCAAGTACTAAAAATATAGCTATAATTAATATTTCTTGAACTTTTTCGTCCCAAATAACTTTAAATAATTCTTTTAAATCTAATTCTTCCATTTTTTATTTAAATACTCCCCCATTTCGAATTGTATCTTCATACACTATTTCTTTGCAATATCATTATTTTCTTCTTCTAATAACAATGTTTTCTTTTTACTCTTTTTATCTTGTGTAGATCCATAATAATAGCTCTCTTCATATTTTTTCTCAGATATATGAACTTTATTTAATACAAATCCTATATTCTTTCCACCAACATTTATTATCTTTTCTATAGTTTTTATTAATTTTTCTTTTTTAGTTTGTTTATATGCTGTTGTAATTATTGTTGTATCAGCAAGTCTAGACAAAACAAGTGAATCTGCTATTAAATCGCATTGAGTTCCATCAATAATTATAACATCACATTGTTCTTTTAGCTGTTTTATAACATCTCTCATTTTATGTGATAACAATAGCTCTGATGGATTTGGTGGAATATCTCCTGATGGTATAGCATATAAATTTTTTATATCAGTTTCTTGTATATAATTTTCAATATCATTAATTTCTTCCTCTTTTTTCTCTTTATCTTCTACTATTCCTGATAAATAATTAGAAATTCCTGGTTTGGACTTAATATTAAATATATTATATTGTCTGCCTTTTCTCATATCTCCATCTATTAACAAAGTAAGTTTTCCTGCTTGAGCAAATGTTGCTGCTAAATTAGCAGCAATCCAGCTCTTTCCTTCTTCTTCTACTGTAGATGTAACTAATACAACTTTTGGTTTTTGTTTGGTATTCATAAATTGAATATTTGCTCTTAAAGTTCTAAAAACTTCTGAAATAGGAGACTTTGGATCTTTATCAACAATTAATTCTTTTTCCTTTTTTGCTATCTTTCCATACATGGGTATTGAAGCTAAAATAGGTAATTTAAAACTTCTTTCTAACTCATCTGTTGACTTAATCGTAGTATCAAACATATTCTCTATAAAAATACATATTATTGATACTATTAATCCTATTAATCCAAATATAACAATATCCTTTTTATGATTTATATTTGATGGTGCTTGTGGAATTTCTGCTTGATTTACTATTTGAACATTATTTATATTATATATTTCAGCCACCTTTTTTGTAAACACACTTGCTATTTCATTTGCTATTTGAGTTGAAACTTCTGGATTTTCATTTTTTACACTTATATTAATTAGTGATGTGTTTGAAGTAGATTCTATGCTTATTTCTTTTTTTAATTGTTCCTCTGTTATACTTATGCCTGTATTTGTAACTACCTCACTTAGTACTTTTTGGCTTTTTATTAATTCACTATATGTTGATACCAATTTAGTATTAACTGCTACTTCAGCCGCTGTTGAAGTAGTATTTGATTTATTTTTTTCATTGTTTGATGCTAATACTAATGTTGTAGTTGAAGTATACATTGGTGTTATAAATCTAGTTGTATATATATATCCTATACCTATAAATAATATCGTTATCAATATTATTAGAAATTTTTTTCTCCAAAACATTTTTAATAATTCCACTAAATCTATTTCTTCCATGTTTTTCTCCTTAGCATTTTTTTAATATGGTTTTATACTATCATATTATAATTTTCGATTCAAGAAATTTTCTTTTATATTTTACTATTTATATTTTATCCCAAGTCAAAATTGTATCTTCTTCGAAATCTGCTTTTATTTCTCTTCCTATAACTATATCTGCAAATTTAGGTGATATACCCGTTCCAGGTCTTTTAGCCATTATGTCTGTTTCTTTAATAATTTCTCCTTTTTTCATACTTCTAGTTAAAACGAGAGATCTTCTTGCTTCTCTTCTTGGTATCATTTCACATTCTAATACAGTTTTTTCTGAATTTCCTAAAACTTTATCAATAAATTTAAAATTATCAATTGCCTTTTTAAAGTCTTCTGGATCTCCAGCGTGATAATGGTCATTTCCTGGTAATGTTTTATCTAAAGTAAAATGTTTTTCAATTACTTCTGCTCCTAATAGATATGCTGTAGCCAATGTCATCATTGTTTTGTCTGGTGCCACATGATCACTAAATCCTATTTTAACATCAGGGAAAGTATTCTTTAAAGTTTGAATTATTCTCAAATTAGCATTTTCTGGATTTGTTGGATATGATAATACACAATGTAAAACAACTATATCTTTACATCCAACTTCTTTTAAAGCTCTAATTGCTTCATCAACTTCTGATAAATATGACGCACCTACAGATATATATACTGGCTTTCCCTTTTTACCAATATGTTTAATGAAAGGAATATTAGATAAATCAGATGATGATATTTTATAAAAATCTACCATATCATATAAATAATCAGCTGATGCATAATCAAATGGTGTTGAAATAAAATCCATTCCTTTATCATGTGTATATTTGCACAATTCTCTATATTCATTTTCTCCAAAGCTATCATGTTTTAAAAACAATTCATACTGTGTTTTAGTTGGTTCTTTAGTTGTATCCCAATAAGCTGGTGAATTTTTAGATACAATTGTATTAGCTTTATATGATTGAAATTTAGCACAATCTATTCCTACCTCTGCTGCTTTATCTATATATAATTTAGCCGCTTCCAATGGTGTAATATTCATTTGTTTTGCAGTGTCATAAAAATTGACACCCATTTCTGCAATTAAATATGGTTTACTCATTTTTTTACCTCCTTATAAACTATTAATAAGCCCCATTATTCTTTTTCTTCCATTTTTCAAGTCATGACTTAGAAGTATGTTTTGATAATTTTTTCTAGTATCTTTTTTCATATTAAGATACATCTTTAAATTATTTTCAATTACTTCATCAGCCGGATTTAATCCTATATATCCAAATCCATTCTCATTACATACAAATCCATGTTTTTCTTCTCTAGCATTTTGAGCCATTGCAATAGATGGTATTCCTAACATTGCTAATTCATAGCCTGTCCTTCCCCTTGATGTAATTGCTATATCACATTTAGACATAAGTTCCGGCATATTAGTAACATCAAACAAAACTCTGATATTTTCTTTTTCATTATATTTTAACAACGCTTCTACATTCTTCTTTGCTCTTCCTACTACTACTGTAAAATTGTATTTTTTATATTCATCTTTATTTATTATATTCAATAGTCTATCTGTATAATTTTGTGGATCAGCACCTCCAAATGCAATAAAAACATTTTCTACCTTTTCTTTAATTACTATAGGATCATAGTATAAAAACATTTTTCCTGCAATATAATATTTTTCTCCTGATTTCACTTGTGGTAAAACACTTGTACTATATAAAGCATTAAAAACTAAGTCTGCTTTAATTATACCTTCTCCATCATCTTCGAAATTAATAATTTTTGCATTAGGTAAAACACTTTTTAAACCTATCATATAATCAAGAGAAGTAGTTAAAATATCATTTATAAAAATATTATAATCGTTTTGTTTGCATTTTTCAAATAATTCTGCTATTCCATTAACAGGTATTATGTTATGTGTAGTCTTTCCAAAAAGTTCTCTATCTGTTTGATTATAATCAAAATATATATCTGGTTTTACGAAAAATTCATCAGCTAATTCTAAAGCTCTATAAATATGTCCTATACCTCTCTTATTATTTCCATTAACATAGATTGCTACTTTTTGATTATTTAAACTTGCAGATGCGCTATGTAAATCATTAAATGTATCTATATCTTGAGATTCTTCTTCTGAAACCTCAAAAACATCCACTTTTTCCCCAATTCTACTATTTGGTTTTATAACATCATATCTAGAAATAAGAAATGCTCCTGTTTCCATATAACATGGTGGTAAATACTGCCTATTCAACCTTTTTTCATAATTAGGTACCTTTTTTCCATCCTTTTCTCCCCAAGAAAGATGTGGTTTATTTATAGCTGAAATTAGTGTATCTAAATCATTTTTTATCATATATTCAATAGCTTTATCTAAGGTATCTACTTTTAACGTGGGTGATGTTGGTTGCATAGTTACGATATAATCCCATTTTGTATCTTTAGGAATTGCATCATAGACAACTAAGTCAAGTGTTGCTTCATCTGTACATAACTCTTCTTTTCTATTAACAATTTGTGTTCCCATTTGTTTTGCAATAGTTTTAACCTGTTCAGAATCTGTTGTTACTATTACATCTGTAATATATTTTGAGTTAATAGCATTATTTATAGAATAATAAATTAAAGGTCTTGAATTTATTATTCTAATATTTTTATTAGGTATCCCTTTAGAGCCAGCTCTAGCTGGTATTATAGCTAATATTTTCATTTTATTTTTCCTTTCTTTTTTATATTTAACAATATATCTTTTCCAAAATATATACTTACAAACATAATTGTTCCTATAGCAAAAAATATTGCTATATATATTATTTCTAATAATACATTATTAGGGAATGATATATTATTTTTAACTACAAACAAAATTATAGAAATTATTGCAGAAATTACTATTGTTTTTATCAAGGATATACTAATTTGTTTTAAATCCAACATCTTCTCTTTATTTAATTTATAAAAATATATTGGCAACACAATCACATTTGATAAACTAGTAGCCAAAGCCAATCCATAATATTGGAATTTTTTTATAAAAATAGTATTTAAGATTACATTTAAAATCACATTAATCATTGTAATATATATAACTGTTTTATTACTTTTTAATGAATATAAGCATCTTAAAAAAACTTCTCTAAGACAAATTGCAAAAACCCCTACTAAATACATTTGAAAAGCTAAGCTTGTCATAGTTAACGATGTTTCATCAAAATTTCCTCTCATAAATAAAATTCTAATGATATTTTTTGAAAATATATAAGAAAAGATGCTAATTGGTATTAAAAATAATATTAATTTTACAATAATATTTGTTATCATTTTTTTAGCTTGTTCTTTTTGTTTTTTAGCAATATATTCAGAAATTTTAGGATAATATATGCTTATTAATGGCGCTGTAAATATAGCATAATACAAATTTTTAATTATATTAGAATAATTTAATGCTGCTATGCTTCCACTCGCTAATGATGATGCAAATAACTTGTCTATAAAAGCATTTATTTGAGCTATAGTATTTCCTAGGAAAGTAGGAAATATAAGTTTTACTACATCTTTAGTTTCTTCTTTTTTAGAAATATCAAATGATAATCTGTTATTTGATATTATATATGCAAATATCATACAACTAAAATGAGCAACAGCATATCCTATTGGTAACAATAATGTATTTAAAGTTTTCCCTGCTATTATTATAAATAATATCTGGAAACCACTAATCGCCAATTCAATAATTTGTGCCGCAATACTTTTATCTTTACATCTTAAATATGATAAATATATTTGTGCTATTGGATTAAAAAATATTGTTAATAAAGTAATTCTAAAATACAAAGTCAATGTTGGTATATCAACTGTTGAGTCATTAAATATTAAAAATAAACTAATAAATTTTTTAGAGCACACCTCAAAAAGTATAATTAATAAAATAGAAATTACGCAAACCCAAGACACTATATTAGATAATAATTTGTTTGCTTTTTCCTCACTATTATTTTTTTCTTTCATATATATTGGCGTAATAGCAACCGCAACTGCATCTAAACACCCAAAAATAACACAAGGTATTGTAGTAGCTAGAACATATGTATCAACTATAGAATTAGTTCCAAAAAAGTATGCTAATGATGTTTCTCTCATTAATCCTAATACTTTTGATATTATTGTAATAATCATCAATACCCCTAATGTAATATTCCTATTTTTAAATCTATCTTTCACCTAATTTTCTCCTATGACTTTTTTTATTTTGTTTGATATGTTTTCCATTTCTTTATCTGAAATAAAATCATCATCATTCTTAATCATATGCTTAATTCTTGTATCCCCAGTTCTTAATATAATCTTTTTAAATAATTTATTTTTAGCTAAAAAGATTATTAGTTTTTTAATTATCATTTTTGCGTATATATAACTATACCACTTTTTATTAATTTTATTGCAATTGTCACTATCTGCTTCTTTTATTATCTTATCTATAAAATTGCATATTGCAATATATGTACATTCTTTATCTTTTATTTCAAAATATTCTTTGTATACGTCTTTTTTTGTTATGTATTCCTTAAGATTAATATACTTAATAAAATCATTGTAATCTTTTATAACATAAGGATAACCTTTATAAAATTCATAATCTATTTTAGAATCAAAAGCAAACGGTCTAAATAGTACATAATTTTTCTTAGCAACATAGCATTCAACTCCTGATGTAGAATGAAAAGAAAGTACTGTATCTATATTCATAATCCAATATCTAATAGGATATTTAAATATACAAAAAAAGTTTTTTGGATATTTTTCACATAATCTTTTTATTTCTGGCTGATTTATGTCCAAGAAACTATATACTGGATGCGGTCTATATATAAATATAGTATCATCATTTTCAGCTAAGTATTCTTCAACATATTTTAAAAATTCTAATCTTGTTTTTTTGGAAACCTCAGCTTTTATCTTAGCATTTTTATCTATAGAAGACATGTTTGAAATTCCCTTTTTATCAGCTAAATGATATCCATTTGCTATAAATAATACCCATTTTTTGTTAGAATCAATCCCAAATTCTTTCGCTAATTCATTTTTATTTTTAGACATAGATCTAAATTCTTTTCTAAAGAAATCTAATCTTATATTGCCACTTTGACAAATCTTTTTTTGTTCACATCCTATTTTTAATAATTCTTTTGTAAATTCTTCTCCCCAAGATATATGAAAAATTTCTTTTGCTTGTTGTTTGGGTAAACATGCATTTTCACTATTATTTCCTGAATATTGTTCATGATGCAAATTTAAAATTTTTGTATTACCATTCTTGTAAAAGCAAGTAAATAGTTTCATATCATTATTATTATACGCCCATGGTGTAATAACAATTTTGGCATTGTATTTAAATGGTAATGATTCTTTGTTTGGATATACACTTTTTACCAATACACTATAGCCTCTACTTTTTAATTCTTCTTTTAATAAGCATGCTCCCTCTAATTCTCTTTCTTTAGACTCTAATAATATTAATACATCAACGTTCATACTACTTATTCTCCTTTTTTTCTAAATATTTATCTATTCCTTTTATCACAAGCATAAATACTAGTAATTCTATTCCATAAAAAGAAGATGGTCCTAAAAAGATTTGATATGTAATCAAAGCTAGATAAATGGGTATAGTACTCACATTGTTGCATTTTTTATACAATTTTATATATTTTAATATGTATATAAACGATACTACCATTCCAAAGTGGATATACAATCCAAGCATTGTATTATGTGGAAACAGTGTCTTCCCTTTAACAAAATTAATTCCCTCAAATGTATTTTCCTTAAGCCCTATTAATAAATTTAATGGGCTGAATGATTTTATTGCTAAAATATTTACCATAAATCTAAAATAATTAGAATTATCCATTAAATTACTTAACCTTTGAAAACCTTGCACATAAGTATACGTATAATCATAATTGTTAAATTTCTGTACAAACATATATGAAATTGGTATAATTATAATTTGTCCTAATATCACTAACGTTCCTACAATTTTTACACTTGTTTCTTTTTTTATCACTATTTTTTTGCTTTTTTCTATAATACCCAATATTAACACTATGCAAACTGCAATTATAGTCGCTCTTGAAAAAGTAAACATCGCTAATGTAAACCATAAAATCCATATTTTTTTCTTTGTATAAAAGAAATATATAAATAAGAAAAAAATAAAATATCCTGTATAGTTATTATCTCCTATTAAAGAGGTAGTTTGTATCTTTTTATTATAAATCATTGTTATTATTATTTGAACTAAAAACACCAATGAGGCAATATTGATTATTTTATTTATTTTATCGTAATTTATATCTT
>USQA01000045.1 GCA_900556695.1 uncultured Clostridium sp. | reverse complement strand
GGGAAATTTAGATTTTGGTCTTTATTGTTTAGCTTTAATTGCTACAATCTTTTCTCTAATTATGTATGTAAAAGATTTGTATAGTAAAGGATTTATTGATAAAAAAGATTTGAAAAAAGATGTTGTCGTTGATAAAAAAGATAATAAAAAATAATATATCTTAATAAAAATTTGATATTTAAATTCAAAAGAATAATATGTTTTTTAAAAATAATGAATGTGATTGGAAAGCTTATTAGAAAATATTAAAACATGGCAATGAAGGAACCCGAACCCTTTTGGGGAGTGTCATTGTCATGTTTTTAGATTTTATATAAGCTTGTATTGAACCGAATTATTTTTAAAAAACATATTATTCTTTTGAATTCTGTTTATTTTATTTATATCTAATTTATATTTGATTTCATATTAATTTTATTCAAAATCTTCTATCAATTGATTTAACTCTTGTTTACTATTAACTCTAATTCCATCTTTCATATTTATTTTATCTGACTCTGTTAAATATTCTATAGAAATATCAGTTTTTTCAAACAATTCCTTTTCCCCATTTTCCAAGACCTTATATATTGTTACTTTTCCATCATTTTCCATTACTAAATAATGATCTCCACATTCACCATTAGCTTCTTTATATAACACAATCTCATTGCTTGAAAATTTTTCAATTTCCCATTCACTATACTTTTCTTGTAAATCTTCCTTAGTTAGATTAACCAATTCTTGAGGTAATTCTAAATAGTTTTGTACAGTATGTCCACATTTTTTATAATAAATTTTTTGAGTAAAAGAACAATTAGGTGATATTTTTTCTTCATCTGAATTGGCTTGCAAAGAATCTTTATTTTCTATTTCTTCATACTCATCTGTACATTCATCTAGTATATTTTCGTCAGATACTTCTGTTATAACAGTCTCTTTCTTTTCTTCTTCCTTAGGTTGAAATATCATTACAGCTGTAAATATAGCTCCTATTACTACAATAATACATAATAATGTTACAATTATTTTATTCATTACAAAACCCTCCTGTTTTTTATTATTATTTACCTGATTTAACAAATTTATACAAAGAAGATTTTTTATACCTAATTCTAAAGAATATAAATATATTAACTTTTATATATTTATAAGTTTTTTTATTTTCACTTTTCCTTTCCTATTTACTATTATACTTATCTCCCCATCTTCATCTGTCCTATAAATTTTTGTACCATAGTTATTTAATCTTTCCAACACACCATTATTTGGATGTCCAAATTTATTATTCTTTCCAACACCAATAACTGCATATTTAGGAGATATTTCTTTTATAAATTCATTACTAGATGATGTTTTAGAGCCATGATGACCTACTTTTAAAATATCTGATTTTAAAACGCCTAAATTTTTAGAATATTTATATAAAATTTCTTTTTCTGCTATCTCTTCTATATCTCCTGTAAATAACATACTAAATTTTTTATAGTTTAATTTGCATACTAGAGAATTATTATTTATTGCATCTTCTGAAATCATAGTATTTGAATATGGCCATAAAATATCAAAATATATATTTGGTTCTATATCAATTTTAGTTTTTCCTTCTACTACTTTAATATTTATCTTTTTATTTTGCGCTGTTTTTATAAATTCACTATAGTTAGTTGAAACTTCATTTTGTTTTCCAATTATTATATTTTTAACTTTTAGTTCCTGAATAATATAAAATAATCCACCACAATGGTCTTCATCAAAATGACTAATTATAATATAATCAATTTTGGTATAACCTCTATCTAAAATATATGGAAACAATGTACTTTTTCCTACATCAAAATCAGATGATTTACTTCCACCTCCATCAATTAGAATTGTTTTATTTCTTGGTGTTATAACAAAAGTACAATCACCTTGCCCTACATCTACAAAATTTATTTTTAAATTTTTAGGGAAAACATAAATTAAAAATACAACAATAAAAAATACTATTAAAAAAATCTTTATACTTTTTTTATTACTTTCTTTAAATTTATATTTAATTAACGAAATTATATTTTTAAATCTTTGCTGTGTTATACTAATTTTTCTTTTAGTATAAATTGGATAAATTAATATAAATAAACTTACGAAAATATAATATATAACAATTAGCCATATCTTTGGTGTAGAAAAATATATCTTTGAAAATGGTAAATTACCAATTTGAGAAATTTGAATCAAAATTTTTATCATAATTTCTAGTAAAATAAAAACTATTTTTCCAACTGGATAAAAAACACATGAAAATATTATTGCACTAAAACCAATAATTATTATTGGACCTATAATTAAACTAATTAACAAATTACTTATAAAAAAATATGTTCCAAATAAATTAAAATGATATAACATAAACGGTAAAATTACTAGCTGAGCTGATATTGTAACTGATAATATTTCTTGAATTTTACTTATAAACAAAATCTTTTTTCTATTAATTTTATATACTTTTTTCTTATCTCTAAATTTTATATTTTTTAGTACATCTTGTACAATCCTTTGAAGTAAAATTATTCCTATTGTACCTATATACGATAATTGTAATCCTATATTCATAATTATATATGGATTAAACACAAGAATAATCAATAAAGATAATGAAATTGAAGTCCATACATCATTTTTTCTGTATACAATTTTAGAAATCATAAATAAAATACCCATAATTGTTGCACGAACTATTGATGGAGAAAATCCCGTTACAAACATATATATTATTAATATAGCAATTATTATATATTTGCTTTTTCTTTTTCCTATACTTTTTTCAAACAATATATTACATCCAATTATAATATATGAAACATGCATTCCTGAAACTGCTAAAATATGTGATATATTTGCAACTCTAAAATTTTTATACGTTTCTTCTTCTATATCAGATGTTTTTCCTATTAATATTCCTTTTAATAAAGATGCTTCATTTTTTTCTAAATTATCATCAATTGTTTTTTCTATTTTACATGCTAATTTATTTGCCAAGTAAAATAGTACATTTGCTTTTTTCTTATTGTTTATTTTGATATTTTCTACATTAACACTTCCATAAATATTGTTAGTTTTCAAATATTGTTTATAATCAAACCCACCATAATTCCTTTTAGTATTTGGCTCTATATATTTTCCTTTTATAATAATTTCATCGCCATAATCAAGAGTTACTTTTAATTTTTTGCCTATTTTTATATACAAGTACTTATTTTTATACTTTAACACCTCATCACATTTATTTACTTTTATTTTATAAGTATCACTATATTCTTTTTCGGTTTTATCACTAACAACTATTCCTTTAATTGTTAGTCCCTGTTCTTTTATATACAATTCTTCAAAATTTGTATTTTTTATTATAACCATTGTATTTGAAATAACAGAACTAATAATAATTAATAAAATTACTTTTTGACTAAATAATAATTTGACATATCTAAAATATCTTTTGAAACTAATTAATTTAAACTTTCTTTTTTGATTATTAATACTTTTATGTCTTTTACACAAATAATAAATTATAGTAATTAGAAAATATAAAAGGACTATACTGTATTTAAAGTATAGCCCCATTAATATACCTAATATATATCCTATTACTATAACAAGAATAGGTCTTTTTATATTATTCATTCCTTTCAATTATTGTAAAATCCTTCTTGCACCAACATAATTTGTTCCATAATATCCAGAATTAATTGTATCTGTTGTTACACCTCTTGAAGGATTTGCTGCATGAATCATTTTTCCTCCACCAATATATATACCAACATGATTTATTCCAGATTTACCAAACATAACTAAATCTCCTGGTTGTAATTCACCTTTGCTTACTGCTACCCCATTACTATATTGTCCTGCTGCTGTTCTACTTAAACTTACCCCATATCTTTTATAAACATATGATGTAAATCCTGAACAGTCAAATCCGCTTGGAGCTGTTCCTCCGTATATGTATCTGCTACCAATATATTGGTTTGCTGTAGCAACTACTGATGAACCATTTCCTGATGATGCAACATTTGATGTGTTTTCTGTTTTATTTGATTCTTCAGCTGTTTTTTCTCTGAATTTTGTCATACTTCTTGAAGTTTCTTGTCTTTTATCTGATAAAAGTGATGAAGATATATAACCTTCTTTATCTCCAACTTTTACTTTACTCCATCCATTTTCTTCTGAAATAACATTAACTGCAGAATTTAAACTTAAAGTTGTAACAACTTCTGATGCAGTACTTGCTGTTTTTCTAAGATTTGCTGTTTCTGTATTTATATATAATGTTTTTGTTGAAGTTTCTTCTGAAGTTTTTTCTTCGGCTTGTGCAGTTTGTTCTTCTTGTTTAGTTTCTTCAGTTTTTAAATTTTCTTTTCTAAGCCATCCTTTTGTTGTTGTAGTTTCAACACATATCCAGTCATTTATAATTTCTGTTACTGTTACTTCTTCATCTTGTTTTACTTCTATAATATCTGTTGCATTTATTACTGGAACAATTTTTAACTTTATGTCTTTTACTATTTTGTATTTTTCTCCAATTTGTATATTTTTTTCTTGTGTATCAATTAAGTTGTTTTCTTCATTTTGGTTATTTGTAGCAATTTGTGTATCTGTAACATTATTTGTTTGTGTACTATTTTTTTCTTCATTTGGTACACTAACTAAATCTGCTCTTACATACCCTGTAATTCCTTTAGCCTTAACTTTATACCAATCTGATTGCTTTTCTAATATTTCAATTTCTTGACCTATAGAAAGCTGTTCTAATATCTTTCCGCTTTCATCTGCCGTTTCCCTAAGGTTTGCTGTTTCCACATTAACCTTTGCTGTATTTGCAGCTAGACTCATATTTATAAAAAACAAACTGATAATTACCACTGCTGACAACATCAAAATGCTTTTTATAGATTTTTTACTTTTCATTTCTCTACTCCTTAATTAAATATTGTCATTGTCTTTTTTACGTTACTACAGTATACATATAAATACCAAAATTGTCAAGTTTTTTCAAAAATATTCTCTAATCTATTGACAATTAAAGCTTTTTGTATTAAAATAATTTAGCAATTATATATATTGCCAAATATGTATGTAATTGTAAAAAAATGAAAATATGGTTTAAATATAAAACTTCTCCCCGGTGGTTTTAAATTTAAATTTCATATAAATAATATATTATTAACCTACAAAATATTAAATTTTAGTAGATTAAAATTAAAATAAGAAATAGGAGGGTAATTATTACCATGAATAATACTACATATAGTGCCAAAAAAGGCGAAATCGAAAGCAAATGGTATATAATTGATGCAGCTAACAAACCACTTGGTAGAGTTGCAACAGAAGCTGCTAAATTATTAAGAGGAAAACACAAACCAACATTTACACCTAACGTTGATATGGGTGACCACGTTATTATATTAAATTGTAAAGATGTAATTTTAACAGGAAACAAATTAAATCAAAAAATTTACAGACATCATTCAGGTTATATTGGAGGAATGAAAGAAGTTCCTGCAAAAGTAATGCTTGAAAAAAATCCAGAAAAAGCAATGACTTTAGCTGTAAAAGGAATGTTACCACATAATTCTTTAGGTAGACAAATGGCTAAAAAATTAAGAGTATATGCTGGATCAGAACATGAAAACCAAGCACAAAAACCAGAAGTATGGGAGGTAAAATAATATGGCTAAAAAAGAAAATATAGTTTTCTATGGTACAGGTAGAAGAAAAAACGCAGTTGCTAGAGTAAGAATAGTAGAAGGAACTGGAAAAATAACAATAAACGGAAAAGATATTGATGAATTCTTCGGACTAGAAACTTTAAAAGTTATAGCAAAACAACCATTAACAGTTACAAATACATTAACAAAATATGATGTTATTGCAACAGTTAAAGGTGGAGGATTTACAGGTCAAGCAGGAGCAATCAGACATGGTATTGCTAGAGCTTTAAATGAAGCAAATTCAGAATATAGACCTGCTTTAAAATCAAACGGATTCTTAACAAGAGATCCTCGTATGAAAGAAAGAAAAAAATACGGTCTTAAAAAAGCTAGAAAAGCTCCACAATTTAGTAAAAGATAAAAAGAGCTTTTATCAAAAGCAATTCAACCTCAGAAGTTTCAAAACTTCCGAGGTTTTTTGTTATATAATTATTCAATAATTTCTAAAGCATCACTTTTAGAATCTAAACCTTCCAAATTATAATA
The DNA here is from genome assembly GCA_900556695.1 of uncultured Clostridium sp. Classification (GTDB taxonomy): domain Bacteria; phylum Bacillota; class Clostridia; order TANB77; family CAG-508; genus CAG-269. The sequence goes on along the minus strand of USQA01000045.1, from coordinate 2,552 downwards.
CGTATTTGGAATATTTCCAACAATAACATTCTCAACTAATAAAACTTGGTTAGTTATTTCTCTTTCAATATTATCAAACGGAGTTAATATATTAACTTTACATTTAACTTGTAAATACACTCTATGCAAAGTCTGATTAATCCCTTGAGATATAAATTCACTTCTTAAATCTGTTTCCACATTTCCTATAGATGATATCCTTATTTTTACTCCTGGGCCCTTCCCTGCTAACAACTTAAATCCTGTAAAACTTCCTAATGCTATCTCTATATTTTCCCTACCTCTTTCATCAATTTTGTTTTGTATTTTTAAAGCAACATCAGAGATTATCTCATTTATTGGAATAACATTAGATTTTATCATTTTTATATTTTCATTTTTATCTTTTTCTATTGTAAATAGCTCATCATATGTATGTTCTCTCATGACATTTGTAGCTTCTTCATTCGAAATAATTGTAGCAATTGATTCTGCTCTATTTTGACACATTACATCAAAAATTGGTAAAACTGAATTTAATATTACTCCAACAGTAGCAAATGCTATAATAACTATAATAGTTATTTTAATCTTTTTTCTTACTTTATCTGTCCTTAATATTTTGCCACTGTTAATTATTACTTTAGGAATTCTTATTCGTGGTCTAGAATAAATTTTATGCATAATTCATTATTGGAGAATTTTCCATATTGCTTGTTGGTCTAACATATCTTGGTATATATATTTTTTGACCTGGATATATTTTATTTTCATCTTCAATTCCATTTGCTTTTACTATGTCTTCAACTGTACTTCCAAATTTTTTTGCTATTTTCCATAATGTATCATCTTTTTTTACTATATACATTATAATACTGTAATCTTCAGCTTCTCTTTCTCCATTTGTTTGAATTTCATCCATAATATTTAAATTTGTATCACGATAAGAACTCATATTCATTGACATATCTATATTACTAGATACAACGCCTCCATCTTGTACTATAAAATCTTTATTTACAACTTCCATATCCATTTCTGTATTTAGATTTTCTCCATCCTCAATATTTTCGACAGTATATTCAAATGGAATTTTTGATACTTGTTTATCCATTTCTAAACTACTATTTACCAAAATAAATTCAACCATTAATTGTCCTTCATATATTATTCTAGAGTTTAATTTGTTTTCTTTTTCAATAATAGGATTAATATCAACATCTATAATATTCTTATCTCCCATATTTTCTAATGTTACTTGCTCTCTAATTTGTTTTACTTCTTTTCTTGTTTGTTTTGCAGTAATAGTAGTAACTCTTTTTTTATTAAATTCTAAATTCTCACAAGGACTATATAAATCTTGAATAAGATTTATTTGCTTTTCTTCATATACAACTGATGAAACACCTATCTCTATTTCTATATAAATAGAATGTTCTTCAACAGGATTTGGTTTTACAACAATATTTCTTACTTCATAATCTATGTCACATAAATTTTCTTCTGTCACATTTTGAATATCTATAAAACCTACAACTGGAATTCTTGCATTAACTGTATTAACTCTATTATCTTCTGTTAAATACATTAATCTTACTTCCGCTTCAGCTTTTGTTAATATTTTGTTATAACTTATTTTTACATCTTTATCACAAATACATAAATTACACTTTAAAATCTCTGCTAAATTATCCACATTATCAATTGGTACAGTATCTTTTGCATATATTTTTGTTTCTCCCATACCTACTAATGAATTTACTTTTAAATCTTCTTTTAACATTTGAATTCCATCTGCATTTTGTAATGAATTTATTACTTCTATATTTTCATTAGAATATATCTTTACATCAACTTCCAATGTTGCTTTTATCCCAACTTTTCTACCATTTATTACTTTGCTTTCAATAGATTTTATTTTTGTATTTAATCTACAATCCATACCTTCTTTACAATTTGATATTTGAATAGATTCTGAAAAATCTAAACTTGTATTAATTCCTCTTATTTTATTTTCACTATCTTCTGATAAGTATGTAATATAAGTACTTATATCTCCATCAATTCTTATCTTTTCATCTGAAACATCTTTTTTATATATACTAACTACACCACTTGTACATATTGTATTTAATACATCTGGCTTAGAATCTGGTACAATCATATCTCCTTCTATTAATAAAATCTCTCTTTTTGTTGCTACCAATTTATTTATAGATAAATTCTCTTTTACTGTATCTACAACCATTCCTTTACCTCCTTATTTTTCTTTATACATTCTTATGATGTCCTAATTAAATTTATGACTGTAAATAGAACAAATCTATAAAAATTAAAAATTTATCTAATAAATTTATGAACAATATAAAGAAACAGGAATAATAAAATTCCTGTTTCTTTATATTTTCTTTATAATGATGTTTTTCTTTTTTTAACTTCAACTGGTGGTGGTATTAGAGGACTATATGAATCTCCATCAAATACTTCAACTTCAACTGTTCTTGTTAAAACATCTGTATAACTATATGTTACATTTCTATTATTCTCTTCATATTTTACTACAAAAATATTTG
>USQA01000044.1 GCA_900556695.1 uncultured Clostridium sp. | reverse complement strand
AAGAATATACAGACCAAACATTAAGACAATTAGCAGAAGAAACAATAAGAGAAAAAGCATTAAAATTATTGCAAGATGAAGTGCCACATGGAATTTATGTTGAAGTTGAAAAAATGAATTTAAGACAAAATAAACAAGGTGAAGATATATACGATATAGAAGCTACAATTTATTGCTTAAGAGAATCACATAAAGGAATAATTATAGGAAAAAACGGAGAAATGTTAAAAAGAATAGGAAGAGCAGCAAGAATTGACATGGAACAAAACTTTGGCTTAAAAATAAATTTAAAAACATGGGTAAAGGTAAAAAATGATTGGCTTGATAATGATTCTATTGTTAGCAAATTTAAACTTAAATAATATTGTATAAATTTAGAAAAATTGCGAAAGATAAATTAAAGGTAAAACTTTAAAAAGGAGATGATCACATGATTAAAAAAATAGCATGGGATATGTTTAAAAATACTGGTAATATAAATACATTCCTAGAATATAAACAAATAGAAAATGCAGAAAAAGGAATTCAAGAAATACAAAAAATAACAAATATGAATGTAAAAAATATTGAAAATATAAATAAAAATGCACAATTATAAAGGGGGAACAAGTTAAAATATTAAAAAATATCAAAAAATATTTTAGCTTGAATTATCAAATGGCAAATATAAAATTAAATGGAATAGTAATTGCGGAAAATAACTTAGGAGATTATGACAAAATGCTTACAATATTAACACCAGGCATACGGAAAAATATCTTGTGTAGCTAAAGGAGCACGAAGGCCTAAAAGTGCTCTTTTAGCTGGAACGCAAATGTTTTGCTTTGGTGAATATTTAATGTATAAAGGTTCAAACACATACCATATAAACTCAGTAGAACCAATAGAAGTCTTTTATAATTTAAGAATTGACTTAGACAAATTAGAATATGCTGTACATATAAATAAAATAGTACAAGATGTAACACATGAAAATCAAAATTGTTATCAAATATTGCAATTATTACTAAACACACTATATACAATATCTGAAACAGAAAAAAACTTAGACTTAGTATTAAGCATTTTCAAATTACGTCTATTATGTATTTTAGGATTCACACCCAAAATACATGAATGTACAAATTGCAAAGAAAAAGAAAATTTAGAAAGCTTTAGTCTAAAAGATAATGGATTTAAATGCAAGACATGTAGTAAACAAGACACATCTTGTATTCAAATGACACAAAGTACACAAAATGCAATAAAATACACAATAACAGCACCAGCCAAAAAACTTTATTCATTTGATATAAAAGATGAATCACTAGAAGAATTTAAACTAATAACAAAATTATATTTTAATGAAAAATTAGAAAAAGAATATTAAATTGCCATTGGGGACGGACCTCTTTATCATTGATTTCGAATTTGAATGCATTTTTTGATTTTGCAATTCAAACTCAAAACCTATTGTAGCTAAAAAATCAATTTAAAATAGAAACGATAATTGACAATTTCACAAAAAACTTGCAAAAAAGACAAGAAACATATATAATAAAAATATATCATAAAAAATAACAAAAAGAGAAGGGAGCGATTTTTATGAAAATAAAAATAACAGGAAAGGAACTAAAGATAACAGAAGCAATCAATGATTACGTAGAAAAGAAATTAGACAGAATAGATAAATATTTTGATGAAGCAGAAGCAGAGGTTACATTAAAAACAGAAAAAAATGAACAAATAGCTGAAATCTATGTGACAGCAAATGGAGAAAAATACAGAGCTGTAACAGAAGACAAAGATATGTATGCTTCTATAGATAAAGATATCGATATATTAGAAGGTCAAATAAGAAAAGCAAAAACTAAAAAAGAAAAAATGATGAAAGAAGCTTCTTTAAAAAACATGGAAGTTGCTCAAAGCGAAGTAACTGAAATTAAAAATGAAATAATAAAAACATCTTATTATGAAATAAAACCAATGTTACCAGAAGATGCTGTTATGAAATTACAAGAAAAACCAACACATAATTTCTTAGTGTTTATAAATGTTGAAACAGGTAAAGTTAATGCAGTACATAAATTAAAAGATGGACAAAACTATGGTTTAGTAGAACCAGAAGCTTAAAAATATCAAAAAAGAGGTGCTTGATAGTAATGAAGTGAACCCAAATTGTTAGACAAATTTGTTTAATAAGGAGGGTTCATTTTTATATCATTAATCGAAAAGGTCCGTCCCCGGTGGCAATTTTAACAGAATTTTTCTAGTGCTTTTGCAACTCCTTCGTCGTTGTTTGAATCTGTTATGTAATCACAAATTTCTGTTATAACTGGTGTGCTGTGTTTCATTGCAATTCCTAATCCAGCATTTTCTATCATTTTTTTATCATTAATATTGTCTCCAATGGTTATTAATTCTTCTTTATTTATGTTTAATTTTTTTAATAAGAATTCTAAAGCGTTCCATTTGTCAACATTTTGTGATGAAATTTCTGTGTAATAATATTCTATAGGAAATTCTTGAGTTCCTTGTTTTATAATTTTTCTAGATATGTGTGAAACATCTAATACTTCTATGTCTGAAATGTTTTTTAATTTACGAGTTATAGAATTAAAGATACTTTTGCTGTCATCACATATAGTTATTTTTAAAAATTTTTCTTCGTTCATATTTTTTACATATTCATACATATTTTCTACAATGTTAATATTAGTTTTTTTACTTTCTTCTTTTTTTAGATTTTCTTTATGATAGTATAAAACATTGTATTTTAGAGAGGTGGCTAATATTGTTTTATCTGTATAAACATTGTAAGAGATGCTATTTTCCTCACATAATTTAATTATTTCTAAAACTTTTTGTTTTGATAAATATTTTTCGTATACAACTTTATTTTCTTTTATGTCGTAAATAAGAGCACCATTTCCTGCTATAAAATAATTGTTACTTCCAATTTCTTTGGCTATTGATTGTATAGAATCTATAGGTCTTCCGGATGCTATAACAACATCGATTCCTTTATTTATTGTGTTTTGTATAATGTTTTTTGTATGTTCTGTTACTATACCATAACTGTTTAGCATAGTTCCATCTAAATCTATTGCAACTAATTTGTACATTTTATTCACTCCTTGTTTCTATTATATAAATAAAATAAATTTATTACAACAATAAATAAATTAAAATTTAAATTTTTCTATATTAGAAGAGTTATATAAAACTATATTTTACACAAATTTATTATATAAATTTATTTTTAATATAGAAAAAATATTGGTAAAAATTGTTTGTTTATTTTTCTGAAAATTTGTAAATGATAGTATTAGAAAAAGCAAAAAAAGTTTTTTCTTAAATGTAATATTACAGGAGGTGAAAAAACATGGCAAACAACAGAAATCAAAAATTAGTTCCAGAAGCTATGTCTGCTTTAGATAAATTCAAATATGAAGTAGCTAGTGAAGTTGGTGTTAATTTAAAAGACGGATATAATGGAGAAATATCAGCTAAAGACGCTGGTAAAATCGGTGGACAAATGGTTAAAAAAATGATAGAACAAGCTGAAAGAAACATGAAATAGTTAGAATTTTATTAGCATTTAGTCTATAACAAAAAATAACACTAAAAGTTATATTTTATTTAAAAATAGGAAATTAAATTTTGTTTTTATTAAAAATTTAATCTTTAATACTTAATAGATTGAATTTACGAATTTTTATATTTGTACATTAATAAAGATAGGATTTGATTTCCTATCTTTTTATATATTGCACACAAATCTGTTGAAAAATTTCAAAATTTTTTCAAATTAGTTTTATAAATTTATATGATGATTTCTTCTTAATAGTAAAATAACATTTAAAAGTAAAACTTTCGAGGTTTCACGGGTTGTCCTTAAGCTAGCGCTGCTCAAGCTTTTACTTTTAAATGTTATTTTACTATTAAGAAGAGAAAACTTAAAAATTGATTAAGAAACAATGCAAAAACAACTAATAAAATTCACTTAATCTTATAATATTACAGAAATATTACAAGAATGTTAACTTTATGTTACAAGATTTTATTTTCATTGATTTTGAATATTAATTAGGTTAAAATAAAATAGATGGATATTTTGTAAAAAAATATATTAAAATAAATGTTAAGGGAGGAATTTGTCATGGCAACAAATCCAATGCAAAGAAAAGCGAGAAATTCATTTTTATTAGGAATGTTATTAATGCTAGTAATTTCAGGAGCTATAATAGCACTATTATTTATTCAATTAATTAATAAAAACAAAAAAGAACAAGAAGAATTGAAAGCAAGCGTTAAAGCTTACGTGTTAAATCAAGATGTTAGTTCTGGACAAATTATTACAACAGATATGCTAACAATTCAAACAGTTAATAAAACATTAGTACCAAGTAATGCAACAAGTGATATTAGCTTAATTGAAAACTATGCATTACAAGATAAAGAAGGTAATGACATATACACAAAATATAATAAAAATGATGAACCTAAATTATACATAAAAAAAGACAATAATGAATATGAAGTAAAACAAGAAGATGAAACAGATAATTATTATATTGAAAAAAACAAAGATGAAAAAGAATATCTTGAATTAAATAGTGTGCCATTAGTAGCTAAAGTTACAATGAAAAAGAACACATTAATTACTACAGAACTACTTAGTAAAGGTGATAATAAAGTTCAAAATGATGTTAGAAAACAAGAATACAACATGCTTGTTTTACCAATGGACTTAGAAACAGGCAATTATATAGATGTAAGATTAATGTTGCCATCAGGACAAGATTATATAGTTGTGGCTAAAAAAGAGGTAGAAATACCAAATACAGCTGGAACAGATTCAGAAGATACAATATGGTTAAATTTATCAGAAGATGAAATATTACATATGAGTTGTGCTATTGTTGATGCATATAAAATAAATGGAGCAAAATTATATGTTACAAAATACACTGAAGCTGGAATGCAAGATGCAGCGACTCCAACATACCCAGCAAATGAAAGCACAACAACATTACTACAAAAAGATCCAAATATACTAGAAAAAGCCATGAATGAAATTAGAAACAGATATAATCAAACAAGTGGAGCAGAATTGAGAAGAGATTATATAAAAGACACAATAGATTCACAAACAGATCAAGGGCAAGCAAACTTAGAAACCAAAATGGAAGAAAGTATCACAAATTCTAAAAATTCGAGAAAAGAATATTTAGAATCATTATCAGGAACAGGAACTACAAGTGAGTAAATAAAAAAAGGAGAAATTATCAAATGAGGAAAATAGGATTTATAGGAGCGTATGATAAAACAGATTTAATTATAAATGTTGCAAAAATATTAACAACTACAAAAAAGAAGGTGCTAATAGTAGATGCTACAATATTACAAAAATCTAGATACATTGTACCTGTTATAAATCCTACTAAAATGTATGTTACAGAATATGAGGATATTGATGTAGCAATTGGCTTTTCAAATTTTGATGATATAAAGAAGTATTTGGGAACACCTGTAGAACAAGAACTGGGTTATGATATAGTTTTTGTGGATACGGACAACATTCAAGGGTATAGACAGTTTGATTTACAAGACGCTGAAAAAAGATATTTTGTAACTTCTTTTGACTTATATTCTTTGAAAAAAGGGCTAGAAACATTAACAGGATTAGAAAATATGACAAGTTTAACTAAAGTATATTTTTCTAAAGATATGTTAAAAGAAGATGATGATTACCTTAATTATCTTTCAAAAGAATATAAAATAATTTGGGAAGAAGAAAAAATATATTTTCCAATTGAAAACGGAGACTTAAGTGTTATTTATGAAAATCAAAGATTAGCTAAAGTTGGATTTAGAAAACTTAGCATACAATATAAAGATGGACTAGCATATATTGCTGAACAAATCTTAGGAAATGGCAGCGATGGAGAAATAAGAAGAGCGATAAAAACAATAGAAAAAGGAGGATAAAAATGTCAGTTGTAACATTTTGGAATGACAAGAAAGAACAAACAGGAAAAACATTATCAGCAGTTGCGGTTGCTACATATATGGCTATAGAACACAATTACAAAATACTAGTGATTTCAACAGGGTTTAATGATAAAACTTTAGACAATTGTTTCTGGAAAGAAAAAAAAGCTAAAAAGAATTTTGGAATATTTGGTCCAAACACAAATGTTGCAATGGAAAATGGCATAGAAGGACTTTCAAAAATGGTAAAAAGCAATAAAATATCTCCAGAAAGCATAACAAATTATACAAGAATAATATTTAAAGATACATTAGAAATTTTACAAAGTTTTAAAGGTAGTAAAGAAAATTACGAAGAAGTAAAAGAAAATTATGTAGATGTAATTAATTTGGCAAATAAATATTATGATTTAGTATTTGTAGATTTAGACATGGAATTAGGAAACGAGGTTATTAATACTATATTAGAAAATTCAAACTTAATTGTTGCGAGCCTAAGCCAAAGATTAACAAGCATAGATAACTTTATTGAAAAAAGAGAAGAAATGCCAATATTAAAATCTAAAAAAACTTTAATATTAATAAGCAGATATGACAGATATTCAAAATATACAGTAAAAAACATATCAAGATATATGGGAGAAAAAAATAAAGTTTCAACAATACCATATAATACATTGTTTTTTGAAGCTTGTGAAGAAGCTAAAGTTGTTGATTTATTTCTAAGTATTAGAAAAATTAGTGAAGATGATTTAAATGGCATGTTTTTATCAGAAGTAAAAAGAACAGCAGAAAATATAATATACAGACTACAAGATTTAGCAATGAGAATGTAAGGAGGGTAACCTAATGACAATAGTAAATATCATATTGATACTAGTAGTTATTGCAATTGCGGTATATGTAGTTTACTACAGTATAAAGAAAAAGCAAAATGCAGAAGTCGAAAAAGAGGTAAATGTAGATGACAAAACATATACCTTAGAAAAGATGACTGAATTTGTTAAAAAAAGATTAAATGAAATTACAAAGGTCAATTTATATGATATAGGTTTATCTGAAGAAGAATTAAAAAGAAGAAAACAAAAGAAATATGAATTAAAAAAAGCATTAAAAGGCTGTACATATGGAGATGTTAATGACAAAAAATATGTTAAAGAATTAATATTTGATTTACTACAAAAAGAATATGGAGTAACAGAAGAAAATATATCAAGATCAATTCCTTTTGATATTCCATCATTATTAACACCTCAAGATAAATTTGATATTTTAATTTACGCATATAAAGCTCAATTTGGTTATGAAGCATTAACAGAACTTATAAAAAAATACGATTTAGCAAGATTAAAATATGTAGAAGGAGAAACAAAACCTTCTTATGTAATAACAAGCGACGAAATAGAACAAATTTATGAAAGAGAAAACATAGTATTATCTTTTAGTGACAAATTAGGAGTAGTAGTTCAAAGAATATATCAACATTATAAAGGATATAGCTCAATAGATGAAGTAAGAGATATGAATATAGATGGTGTGTCTGGTGGTGTATCTGGTCTTCCAGAAAGCTTTTTAAGCCAAGTTGCACAAATTGATGGAGATTACTTAGATCAAATAGCAGAACACAAAGTTCCGAGAGCTTGTGACAGTATATGGATATTCTTCCAAGGTAAATCAATAAGATTAGCATTTTTATCTTTTGGAACAGAATCAGAATTAAAAAGAGTGTGTCAAAATATCTATAAATACAACAACCCAGGACAATTATCAGATACAAATGGATATAAAATCAATGAAATGAAAGACGGTTCTCGTGTTGTTGTTGTAAGACCAAGTTTCTCAGAAACATGGGCATTCTTCGTAAGAAAATTTGACGTTAAACGTTCAACATTAGAACAATGGTTTAAAGGTGAACCAGGTTGTGATGAATCTATAGAATTATTAAAATATTTAGTAAAAGGAGCAAGAATTATATCAATTACTGGTGAGCAAGGTTGTGGTAAAACAACAATGCTTATGGGAATGATAGAAAATATATATGAAACAATGAACATCCGTGTTCAAGAAACTGCATTCGAGCTTCATTTAAGAAGAATTTATCCAACAAGAAACATCTTAACATTCCGTGAAACAGACACAATATCTGGACAAGAAGGTCTAGATGTTCAAAAGAAAACTGACGGTTCTGTTAACATCATAGGTGAGGTTGCAACAGACCCCGTAGCATCTTGGATGATACAAGCAGCACAGGTTGCATCTAAGTTTACATTATTTACACACCATGCTAAAACATTCCCTAACTTAGTAACAGCATTAAGAAACTCAATGTTAAGAACAGGAGTATTCAAAAACGAAAAAACAGCAGAAGAACAAGTTGTACAAGTTTTAAACTTTGATATACATTTAAAGAAAGACTTTAGAGGAAAAAGATATGTAGAAAGAATAACAGAATGTATACCAATAGAAGACAAAAATGAGTACACATTTGACCATAGAAAAGAAAAAACATTAGAAGGAAAATTTGATAAATTCTTTGATAATGCAACACATTACTTTGAAAAAGTTACAGATAGACAATTATATACATACAGAAACATACTTGAATATGTAGATGATGAATATATAATTACAAATCCAATAACAGATGAAAACTTAAGAGGTATGAGAGAAAATATGGATGATTCTGACTTAGAATTATTTGACCAATTTGTAGAAAAACACTGGAAAAAAACATTTGGAGCAGATAACAAAGTATTAACAACTAAAACTGAAAAAAATAATGCAGAAGAAAATGAAAAATCAGAAGAAAAACAAAAAAGAAGAGGAAGAAA
>USQA01000043.1 GCA_900556695.1 uncultured Clostridium sp. | reverse complement strand
AAGGTCCGTCCCCAGTGGCAACTTCTGGCCAAAAAGGTCCGTCCCCGATGGCAACAAAAAAGGAGAAAGAAAAAGATGCAAAATAAATATTTAAATGAAGCAATTATTGGAAATAAAAATATGATAGCAACTCTTACAGGAAAGGGAGAACTTGAAAGAGTTTATTTTCCTAGCAGAGATAACAAACAATATATAAATTATTTTCATACAGGAATAAAAATAAATAATTCAGATTTAATTTATTTACATGATGATATTAATAATGTATATAAACAATATTATGATACAGATACAAATATATTAAATACAGAAATTACAAATACATATTTTAATATAAAAATGGTGCAAACTGATTACATATTAATAAAAGAAAATGTATTAGTTAAAAAGTATATATTTTTAAATGAAGGTAAAATAGATTTAGATACTAAGTTTTATATTCATTCAGAATTATTGTCAGACACAAATAACTTCGTAGGATGTAAAATTGTTAATGGTGGTATGATGCAATATGCACATGATTTTGTGGTTTCTACTGTTGCTAAAGGGAAAGATATTTATAGCCATCAAATTAATGGAAGTAAAGACACAATTAAAAGAGGAGAGATCCAAGATAAAGATTATATTGGAATGTCAAAAGATTCTAGTGTTTGTTATGATATAGGAGTTATAAAACCTAATGAAAAGAAAGTATTAGAAATCTGTATTATAATTGATGATAATAAAAATATATCTCAAATAGAAAATGAAATAGAAAGAGTAAAGAAAATAGACTTTAATAAAGAGTATACTAATACAAAATCATACTGGAGAAAATATCTTAAAGCACATAATGGATTAAATATAAAAGAATCTAAAAATAGTTATGAAGAAAAAATATATGAAATATACAAAAGAAGTATTTTATTATTTCCATTATTAACAAATCAAGATACAGGAGGAATTATTGCTTCTCCAGAGATAGATGAAGAGTTTACAAAATGTGGAAGATATGCTTATTGTTGGACAAGAGATGCTGTATTTATGACAAAAGCACTAGATATATTAAAAATGGAAAAAGAAACTGAAAAGTTTTATAAAGTATTTTGTAAAAAGACTCAAAGCAAAAATGGAATGTGGGAGCAAAGATTTTATACAGATGGAAAATTAGCTCCATGTTGGGGATATCAAGTAGATGAAACTGCAAGTGTAGTATATGGTGTTTATGAACATTATAAGTATTCAAAATCAGAAAAATTTTTGAAAGATAATTTATCAATGTGTGAAAAAGCAGTTGATTTCTTAAAAAGATATGTTGAAGATTGGCTTCAAATACAAGCTAAAGAGGAAAGGGACAAAGATATAGTAAAAGAAGAAATGGAAAATCAAATGAAAAAACTACATGGAGAACACAAATATCATGTAAGTTATGACTTATGGGAAATGTCTGAAGGAATTCATTTATATTCATTAGCTAGTATTTATTCTGCATTTGAATGTATGTTAAAAATGTATATAGCATTAGGAAAAAATACATCAGAATTTGAAAATAATAGATTAAAAGAAGAAAAGATACACAAAAATGAAAAGGAAATAGAAAGATTACAAGTTGGAATAAAAAAATATATAAATGAAAATTTGTATGATACAGAAAAAAATACATATGTAAGAAATATAGAAGACAAAAAAATGGATATAAGCATATTAGGAGCTGTTACACCATTTAATGTATTTAAGCCAAAAGAAAAGAAAGTAAGAAATACAATAGAAAAAATTAATATGACTTTAAGAACATATACAGGCGGATATCAAAGATTTGAACAAGATCATTATATGAATGGAAATCCTTGGCCAATTGCTAATCTTTGGATGACTTTATACTATTTAGAGACAGGAGAAAAAAGAAAGGCAAAAGAAACATTTGACTTTGTTGTAAAAACATCAGGAAAACATCATTTTTTAGGTGAACAAGTTGATAACGAAACTTTAAAACCTAACTGGGTTATTGGTCTTGGATGGTCACATGCAATGTTTATTATTGTTTTAGAAAAATTATATGGAAACAAATAAAAATTATTTAAGTATATCTAATATTAATAAAAAAGTATTTAGATATACTTTTTTGTTGTATGAGACAGAAAACTTGAATTATGTAAATGAATATGATAAAATAAATATATGTAACGTAGTAAGTGTTTTTAGAAAGAGAGGTACTCTATGCTAAATGAAATTTTAGAAATAAGACGGAATGTTCACCAACCATTAAAATGGGAAGACTACAACAGTACAAACGTAAGAGACAATACAAATGCGTTTGCGCACGCGATAGGAAGTACTAATGTATCTGACCCAAGGTATTACCGGTTAGGTATGGTGTCAGGCAAAAAAGGCTTAATAGAAGACTATTTTTCTTTAGAAGAAGTAAAAGATTTATTCTTATCTGATGCACATGTATTGGACCTGGATGTAGAAGAAATCATACCTGCTGGAGGAAATTTAAGTAAGTATTCTTTGCTGAACCATATTTCAAAGATTGAACTACAAAATAACCAACATATTGTTGTTTTGTTTGTAAAAATCTATGAAGATGGTGGAAGAGAAAAAATATTTGATTTTCATTTTCTTCGATATGATAAAGAAAAAGGATGGTCTGAAAAGAGATTTAGAAATAATGTTTATTTCTTTGAAGATATCAGCAGGGAATGGCCTTCACGTTGGAATGACAGAACAGTTGGTGCATTCAAAATTACACGTTAACCAAATAAGGATAGAGCAAAATTTTGCTTTATCCTTATTTATTTTATATAGAATAAATGAATTATACTTTATTCTATTAAAAAAGTATGATGAAGACTTGAAAAGTAATTTTTTTTGATATAAAATAGTATTGCCTTAAGAATAAAGGTAATACTATAAAACAAAAGAGTTAAATAATATATTAGTATATTTAACTAAAAAGGAGGAAGAATTATGTCAGTAAAAGTAGCCATTAACGGTTTTGGACGTATTGGACGTCTTGCATTTAGACAAATGTTTGGAGAGGAAGGATATGAAATAGTTGCAATAAATGACTTAACAAGTCCTGAAATGTTAGCTCATTTATTAAAATATGATTCAGCACAAGGAAAATATGAAAAAGCAGATACAGTTGTTGCTGGAGAAGATTCTATAACAGTAGATGGAAAAACAATTAAAATATATGCAGAAAAAGATGCAAAAGATTTACCTTGGGGAGAAATTGGAGTAGATGTTGTATTAGAATGTACAGGATTCTATACATCAAAAGAAAAAGCACAAGCACATATTGATGCAGGAGCTAAAAAAGTTGTAATTTCAGCACCAGCTGGAAAAGATTTAAAAACAGTAGTATTTGGAGTAAATGAAAATGTATTAACAGCTGAAGATAAGATTATATCAGCAGCATCATGTACTACAAACTGTTTAGCACCAATGGCAAAAGCATTAAATGATTATGCAGAAATTCAATCTGGAATAATGACAACTGTACATGCATATACAGGAGATCAAATGCTTTTAGATGGACCACATAGAAAAGGAAATCTAAGAAGAGCAAGAGCAGCTGCTGTAAATATAGTACCAAACTCTACAGGAGCAGCAAAAGCAATTGGATTAGTAATTCCAGAATTAAATGGAAAATTAATTGGTTCTGCACAAAGAGTACCAGTTCCAACAGGTTCAACTACTATATTAGTTGCAGTTGTAAAAGGAAATGATATTACAGAAGAATCAATAAATAAAGCTATGAAAGAAGCTTCAAATCAATCATTTGGATATACAGATGAAGAATTAGTATCTTCAGATGTAATTGGAATGAGATATGGTTCATTATTTGATAGTACACAAACAATGGTAACAAAGATAGATGAAGGATTATATCAAGTTCAAGTAGTATCTTGGTATGATAATGAAAACTCATATACAAGTCAAATGGTAAGAACAATAAAATACTTTGCAGAAATTGGTTAAAAGTATATATAAAAAAGTTAAAAGAACACTTGAAAAGTGTTCTTTTTTGATATACAATTGTATTGGATTTCGAAAAAAGGTAAATACTGTATATATTAGTATTTATAAGAAAAAATAGGAGGTTTTTTATATGAATAAAAAAACAATAAAAGATATCGATTTAAAAAATAAGAAAGTATTAGTAAGATGTGATTTTAATGTACCAATGGATGAAGAAAAAAACATAACAGATAACACAAGAATAGTTGCAGCCTTACCAACAATAAAATATTTATTAGAAAATAATTGTGCAATTATTTTATGCTCACATTTAGGAAGACCAAAAGGAGAATTTAAACCAGAATTTTCATTAAAACCAGTAGCAAAAGAATTATCAAAATTATTAAATAAAGAAATTATTATGGCAAATGATGTAATAGGAGAAGATGCAAAATCTAAAGCTAAAAACTTACAAAATGGTCAAATAATGTTACTAGAAAATGTTAGATTCCATAGAGAAGAAACAGATAATGATCCAGAATTTAGTAAACAATTAGCAAGTATGGCAGAAATATATGTAAATGATGCCTTTGGTGCAGCACATAGAGCACATAGTTCAACATCAGGAGTAGCACAATATTTACCAGCAGTATCAGGATTTTTGATTGAAAAAGAATTGAAATTTTTAGGAAATGCATTAAATAATCCTGAAAGACCATTTGTAGCAATTATGGGTGGAGCTAAAGTTTCAGATAAAATAGGAGTTATAGATAGTTTATTAGAAAAAGTAGATACTTTAATAATTGGTGGAGGAATGGCATATACATTCTTTAAAGCACAAGGATATGAAGTTGGAAATTCAATTTGCGAAATGGATAAATTAGATTTAGCAAAAGAACTAATGGAAAAAGCTAAAAATAAAGGTGTAAAATTAATGCTTCCAATTGACACAAAAATAGGAAAAGAATTCAAACCAGACACAGAAAGTAAAACTGTATCATGGACAGAAATACCAGAAGGATGGGAAGGATTTGATATTGGCGAAGAATCAATAAAAATGTTTGCTGAAGAGATTAAAAAGGCCAAAACAGTAGTATGGAATGGCCCTTTAGGATTATTTGAATTTGATCAATTTGCAATAGGAACAAATAGTATAGCAGAAGTATTATCTCAAATAGATGCAACAACAATTATAGGTGGAGGAGATTCAGCTGCTGCAGTAAGAAAAGCAGGATTAGAAAATAAAATGACTCATATTTCAACAGGAGGAGGAGCTTCTTTAGAATTTTTAGAAGGTAAAAAATTACCAGGAATAGAGTGCTTACAAGACAAATAAAATGTAAATAAGGGAGAAAGAATTATGAGAAAAAAAGTAATAGCAGGAAACTGGAAAATGAATATGCTTCCAAATGAAGCAATACAATTTATAGAAGAGTTAACACCTCTTGTAAAAGATACAGAAAATGAAGTGATTTTATGTGTGCCATATACAGATTTGTTTTATGCATTATTAACAGCACAAAATACAAACATAAAAATAGGAGCACAAAATATGCACTATGAAGAAAAAGGAGCATATACAGGAGAAATTTCAGCACAAATGTTAAAATCAATAAATGTGGAATATGTTATTATTGGGCATTCTGAAAGAAGACAATATTTTAATGAAACAGATGAAACAGTTAATAAAAAAATAAAAGCAGCATTTGCAAATGGATTAAAACCTATTGTCTGTGTAGGAGAAACACTAGAACAAAGAGAAAATGGTGAGACTGTAAAAATAATTACAAATCAAACAAAATTAGCATTAGAAGGATTAACAGATGAACAAGTAAAAAATACAATTATTGCATATGAACCAATATGGGCTATAGGAACAGGAAAAACAGCGACAAGTGAAGATGCAAATAACTCAATAAAAGCAATAAGAGACGAAATTTGTCAAATCTATGGACAAAATGTAGCAAATGGAGTTATAATACAGTATGGCGGAAGTGTAAAAAGCTCAAATGCTAAAGAACTATTTGAAATGTCAGACATAGATGGAGGATTGGTCGGAGGAGCTAGTTTGAAATCAGAAGAATTTAGCAAAATAGTAAATTATAATAAGTAAACAAAAGATTAGTAACAAGTTTTAATTTGTTAAAGTAAATAATAGAATAAATAAACAATAAAAGTAGCACAATAAAACTAAAGAAAATTAGTTATTTAAGTTACTAAAAGGTAGAAAAGGATGGGAAAAAATGAAAGACAAATTAACAATGCTAATGATATTAGATGGTTTTGGAGATAATAAGAACAAGGATGGTAATGCAATAAAGCTTGCAAAAACTCCTAATATTGATAAATTAATGAAGAAATATCCAAATGTAGATATTAATACAAGTGGATTAGCTGTAGGACTACCAAAAGGACAAATGGGAAATTCAGAGGTTGGACATACAAATATAGGAGCAGGAAGAATTGTTTATCAAGAATTAACAAGAATTACAAAATCAATCGAAGATGGAGAATTTTTTACAAATCCAGAATTTATAGCAGCAATTGAAAATTGTAAGAAAAATAATTCAAAATTACACATTTTAGGATTAGTATCTGATGGAGGTGTGCATAGTCATAATCGTCATTTATATGGATTATTGGAAATGGCAAAAAGAAGAGACTTTGAAGATGTGTATGTACACTGCTTCTTAGATGGTAGAGATACACCGCCAGCATCAGCTGAAAGTTATATAATAAAATTACAAGATAAAATGAATGAAAAAGAAATAGGCAAAATAGCAAGTTTATCAGGAAGATTTTACAGTATGGACAGAGACAAAAGATGGGAAAGAGTTAAAAAATGTTATGATGCACTAGTAAATGGTGAAGGTCATAAAGCAGGAAGTAGTATAAAAGCAATAGAAGACTCATACCAAAAAGAAGTATTTGATGAATTTGTAGAACCAACATTAATATGTAATGGTGAAGAGCCAATTGCAACAATAGGAAAAAATGATTCTGTTATATTCTTCAACTTTAGACCAGATAGAGCAAGAGAAATAACAAGAGCATTAGTAGATCCTAAATTTGATGCATTTGAAACTAAAAAAGATTTAAAATTATATTTTGTATGTTTTACAAGTTATGATGAAACAATGCCAAATGTTCACATTGCATTTAACAAAGAGCAATTAAAAAATACATTTGGAGAATATATTAGCAATAAAGGTTATACACAACTACGTATAGCAGAAACAGAAAAATATGCACATGTAACATTCTTCTTTAACGGAGGAGAAGAAAAACAATATGAAGGAGAAGATAGAATATTAGTTCCATCTCCAAAAGTTGAAACTTATGATTTAAAACCAGAAATGAGTGCATATGAAGTAACTGATAAAGTTCTAGAAGCAATAAAATCTGACAAATATGATTCTATAATTTTAAACTATGCAAACACAGATATGGTAGGACACACAGGAAGCTTAGAAGCAGCAATAAAAGCAGTTGAAACTGTGGATGAATGCGTAGGAAAAGTAGTAGAATTAGTTGAAAATAAAAAAGGTAATTTATTAATTACAGCAGATCATGGAAATGCTGAACAAATGATAGATTACAGTACAGGAGAGCCTCATACAGCTCATACAACAAACCCTGTACCACTTATATTAGTATCAGACAATGAAAAAATAAAACTAAAATCAGGTGGAAAACTAGCAGATTTAGCACCAACAATGCTTGATTTAATGAATCTTGAAAAGCCAGAAGAAATGACAGGAGAAAGTTTATTAGATAAGGAATAGAGGAAGATGTTAAATCATACGAAAAAAATAAAAGATATATATGAAGAAATACAAAAGGAACTCTTTTATATGATTCCAGAAAAATGGGATAAATTATATTTATATAGTTGTGTAATAGATATGCCCAAAAATGTAAAAACAGGTGAATTATTTTTCTATTATATTCCAAAAGGAGTATTAAAGAAAAAGCCAGTAAATGTCTATGAAATTCCTAATAAATTTAATTTAGACGAAAACCAATATTTTAAACTTGTAGAATTATTATTTAATAAAATAAAACAGTTAAGAGAAGAATTTAGAAAAGTAGATACAGAAGCATGGAGTAATATAACATTAATTATTGAAAACTCTAGAGTCAGAGTAGAATATGACTATGAAGATTTGAAAAGAAGTAATTTTACAAGCTATGAAAGACATATAATATGGAGATTTAAATATTTAGGAATAGGACCTGAACAAGTAAGCAAAAAAGATAAAGAAATATTAAAAAGATTTGTGCTTGGGGCTAAAACCTTAACTAGAAAAGAAATATATCAATTTGGAATTTATGTAAAAGATGTAGGAAATATAATTGATTATAATACTGAAGATTCTGAAACTGATAAAAATGTAGAATATATAGTTTCAAAAGAAGAAAGAAAAAATAAAAATCAGATTTTATTATCGCAAGAAGAAATTAGAAAAATGAAAAATAATCAAGAAAATAAATAAAAATAAAAAGGGCAGAGAATATGTCTGCCCAATTAATAATGTTATTAATTTTTTAAGTTAACTGTCAAGAAAATAAAAAATTCAAACAAATAAATTGCAGATAACTTATAAAAACAAATATACTATAAAATGGAAAAAATGAAAGGAGCAAATAAAATGATTTATTCAAAAGAATTAGAAAATATGTGTGTTGTAAAAAAAGGAGTAGACCATGGACCAGCACCAATTCCAGAAGAAGGAAAATGGGTAAAAGCTAAAGAAATAAAAGATATTTCAGGATTAACACATGGTATTGGATGGTGTGCACCACAACAAGGAGCTTGTAAATTGACATTAAATGTGAAAGATGGAATAATCCAAGAAGCGCTAATAGAAACAGTTGGATGTTCAGGAATGACACATTCAGCAGCTATGGCTGGGGAAATTTTAACAGGAA
>USQA01000042.1 GCA_900556695.1 uncultured Clostridium sp. | reverse complement strand
TATGGATGAAAAAGGTGAGAAAATGAAAAACATAAAAGATTATGATTTAGCACAATTAAAAGAGGAAATGAATGAATTAGGCGAAAAGCCATTTAGAGCAGAACAAATATTTAAATGGTTATATCAAGAAAAGGTAAAAAGTTTTGATGAAATGACAAATATATCATTAGAATTAAGAGAAAAATTGAAACAAAATTATACAATTTGTAATTTTAATATATTAAAAAAACAAGAAGCTAAAGATGGAACAATTAAATATTTATTTGATGTTTTAGATGGAAATGCAATAGAAACAGTATTAATGAGTTATCATCATGGTTATAGTATTTGTGTGTCTTCTCAAATTGGCTGTAAAATGGGGTGCAAGTTTTGCGCTTCAACAGGAATAAATTTTGAAAGAAATTTAACAAGTGGAGAAATTGTAGAACAACTTATAGCAGTAGAACAAGATACTGGAGTTAGAATTTCAAATATTGTTTTTATGGGAATAGGAGAACCATTAAATAATTATGCAAATGTTATAAATGCAATAAGAATTATAAATAACCCAAAAGGATTAAATATAGGAGCAAGACATATAAGTGTTTCAACAAGTGGATTAGTACCTGGAATAAAACGTTTAGCAGAAGAAAATATACAATGTACATTATCAATATCATTACATGCTACAAATAATGAAAAAAGAAGTAGTATGATGCCTATAAACAATGCATTTCCAATAGAAGAATTAATACAAGCATGTAAAGATTATATAGAAAAAACACATAGAAGAATATCATTTGAATATGCATTAGCAAAAGACAATAATGATAATTTAGAAGATGCAAAAGAATTAGTAAAACTTTTAAAAGGAATGAATTGTCATGTAAATTTAATACCTATTAATAAAATAGAAAATGGAAAATTTGACAAAAGTTCAAATGAAAATATCATGAAATTTAGAGACTATTTAAATGAGCATGGTATAGTAGCAACTATTAGAAGAGAACTAGGATCAGATATAGATGCAGCTTGTGGTCAATTAAGAAGAAAAAATTTAAAATAACATTATAAGTGACTAATTTTTTAAAGTCAAAGAAACTTGTTTTTTAGTATTAAATAGAATATAATATTGTAATAGAGAAGATTTTATAAGTAATAAAACATATATGATGAAAAGAGGAAACAAATTGTTATTAAAAGAAATAAAATTACCATTTGCAAATAAGATAAAAGTATATGCTTTTGTTGGACCATCTGGAACAGGAAAAAGTTATAGAGCACAAATGGTAGCAAGTGAAAGAAATATTAATTATATTATTGATGATGGTTTATTGATAAAAGAAAATGAAGTTATTGCAGGAGAATCTGCAAAAAAAGCGCCTACTAAAGTAGGTACAGTAAAACATGCATTATTTTATGAAGAAGAAGAAAGAGAAATAATAGTAAAAGCTTTAAAAAAATACAGACCAGAAAGCATATTAATTTTAGGAACATCAGATGGAATGGTACAAAAAATAGCCGCAAATTTGGGCTTGCCAGAAATCTCTGAAACTATTTATATTACAGATGTAGCAACAGAACAAGAAATGAAAACAGCTAGAAGAATTAGAGAAACAGAAGGAAAACATGTTATTCCAGTTCCAACATTTGAAATAAAAAAAGATTTTTCAGGATATTTATTAGACCCATTACAAATATTTAAATCAAAAGGTAAAGGGCAAAAACCATATGTATCTGAAAAATCAATAATCAGACCAACTTTTAGTTATATGGGAAAATTTACTATTTCAGATGTGGTTTTTAGACAAATATTAGAATATTTAGCAATTCAAACACCAGCTATATATAAAGTTTTAAAAACAAGAGTTGAAAACTATGGTGAAGGTGTAAAAATATATATGGAAGTAAGTATTGTATATGGCTTTAATGTAAAAGAAGGAATAAATGCTTTTAAAGAAAAATCAAAAAAAGAAATAGAAAAATTAACAGCCATGAATGTAGTAGAATTAGATGTAGTAGCCAAAAATATTTATGTACCACAAAATGAAGAAGAGATAGGAGAATAAAAAATGAGTTTTATAGTAGCAATTGATGGACCAGCAGGTAGTGGAAAAGGAACAGTAACAGAGCTTGTAGCAAAGAAATTAGGACTTGTTAATATAGGATCAGGATCTGCATATAGATGTGTAGCTTTAGAAACAATAAATAGAAAAATAGAATTAGAAGAAAAAGAAAAAATAATAAATTTGTTAGATGATATAGAAATTGAATTTGAAACAGATAATTCAAAAGATATTGTATACTTAAATGGTAAAGATGTAACAACAAGAATAAGAGAAAAAGATGTTGCTAAAATTGTATCATTTGTTTCTTCAATAAAAGAAGTTAGATTTAAGTTAAATGAAATATTTAGAAAATGTGCAGATGGAAAAAAAGTTATCATGGAAGGAAGAGATATTGGAACTTATGTATTTCCAAATGCAGATGTTAAAATATATTTAGATGCTACACCAGAAGAAAGAGCTAATAGAAGATATAAACAAAATCAAATATTAGGTATTGATATGCCATATGAAGAAATTTTAGAAAATATAAAAACAAGAGATAAAAATGACATGGAAAAGGAAATTGGAGCGCTAAAAAAAGCAGATGATGCAGTTTATATTGACTCAACTAATATGAATATTGAAGAAGTAACAAATAAAGTATTAGAAATTATAAATGAAAAAATAGTACATTAATATATTTAGCATTTATTTAGATATTTTCAGGAGGAATAAAGAATGAAAGAATTTTTTAAAAAAATAACAAGAGGTATTGTTAAAGGAGCAATATATGTTTATTGTAAAGTTGTTTATAGAGCAGAAGTAATAGGAAAAGAAAATATTCCAAAAGAAGGGCCTATTATAATAGCTGGAAATCATAGAAGTTTTTTGGATCCACCATTAATGGAAGTAACTTGTGGAAGATATACTAGATTTTTAGCAAAAGAAGAGTTAACTAAGAGTAAATTCTTAGCTTTTTTAGGATGGGTATTTGATGCAATTTTAGTAAAGAGAGATTCAAAAGAAGTAAAAGCATTAAAAGAATCTTTAAAAACTTTAAAAAATGGTGATTGTTTAGCTTTATTTCCAGAAGGTACAAGAAATGGAATAGAAAAAGGAGAAAAGGTAAAAGATGGTGTTGCATTTTTTACATTAAGAAGCGGAGCAAAAGTTATACCATGTGGAATAAAAGGTGGAGAAAAAGGAAACAGAAAAGTAACAATAACATATGGTAAACCATTAGATTTTAGTCAATATAAAGGAGCAAAAGATAAAGAAACTTTAGACAAAGTTACAAAAGAAATTATGGATAATATATTAGAATTAGCAAAATAAGATAAAAAGTACAATAAATTGACAAAACATATATTTAGTAGTATAATTATATAGTGTTTTAAGAGAGAAGGGACAAAAAATGTCCCTTTAGCATTGTAAAAAAGTTTTAAACAAATAGAATTAAATTTTAAAGAAGAGGGGTAAAAAAATGAATAACCAAAAAATAAGAAATATAGCAATAATTGCACACGTAGACCATGGTAAAACTACTTTAGTAGATGCTATGCTTAGACAAAGTCATATATTTAGAGAAAACGAACAAGTACAAGAAAGAGTAATGGACTCTAATGATCAAGAAAAAGAAAGAGGAATTACAATACTTTCTAAAAATACATCAGTAATGCATGATGATATAAAAATAAATATAGTAGATACACCTGGACATGCTGACTTTGGTGGAGAAGTAGAAAGAGTTTTAAAAACAGTAGATGGTGTTTTACTTTTAGTTGATGCTTTTGAAGGTGCTATGCCTCAAACAAGAGAAGTTTTAAAGAAATCATTAGCTTTAGGTTTAAAACCAATAGTTGTAATTAATAAAATTGATAGACCAGGAGCACAACCAGAAAAAGTTGTTGATCAAGTAATAGAATTATTTATAGAATTAGATGCAACAGATGAACAATTAGATTTCCCTGTTGTTTACGCATCAGCTAAAAATGGTATAGCTAAAATGGACTTAGAAGAAGAAACAACAGATTTAAGTTGCTTATTTGAAACAATTATAAATACAATAAGTGCACCTAATTGTGATGAAGAAGGACCAGCTCAAATGTTAGTATCTAATATTGATTATGATGATTACGTTGGAAGAATTGCAGTAGGAAGAGTAGAAAGAGGTTCTATAAAAGTTGGAATGCCAGTTTCTATTTGTGGAAAAGAAGACAAAATAACACAAGGAAGAATAGCAAAAGTATATACACATGTTGGATTAAATAAAGTAGAAGTTGAAGAAGGAAAAGCAGGAGATATAATTGAACTTGCTGGAATTCCAGATATCAATATAGGAGATACAATTTGCGATTTTAACAATCCAGAAAAAATACCATTTGTTGATATAGATGAACCAACAGTTTCTATGACATTTAGTGTAAACAATGGACCTTTAGCTGGAAAAGAAGGACAATTTATAACATCAAGACATATTAGAGATAGATTATTTAAAGAACTAGAAAAAAATGTATCATTAAGAGTAAAAGAAACAGACAGTGCAGATTCATTTGAAGTATCAGGAAGAGGAGAATTACATTTATCAGTATTAATAGAGACAATGAGAAGAGAAGGATTTGAATTATTAGTATCACGTCCAAAAGTAATTATTAAAGAAATTGATGGTGTAAAAAGTGAACCAATTGAAAGACTAGTTGTTAATGTTCCAGATGACTGTGTTGGTAACGTAATTGAAAAATTAGGTAGAAGAAAAGCAGAAATGGCTAATATGGAACCAGCAGAAGATGGACATACAAAAATAGAATTTAAAATACCTGCAAGAGGTTTAATAGGATATAGAACAGAATTCTTAACAGATACAAAAGGTGAAGGAACAATGAACCATATATTTGATTCATATGAACCATATAAAGGAGACATTCAAGCAAGAGTTAGAGGTACAATTGTAGCATTTGAAGCAGGAAAATCAGTAACATATGGATTATATAATGCGCAAGATAAGGGAGAATTATTTATAGGACCAGGTGTAGAAGTATATGAAGGAATGATTGTAGGATTAAACTCAAGAGGAGAAGATTTAGCAATAAATGTATGTAAAGAAAAACATTTAACAAATACAAGAGCATCTGGATCAGATGAAGCATTAAGATTAGTTCCACCAATTCAAATGTCATTAGAAAAAGCAATTGAATTCATACAAGACGATGAATTAGTAGAAGTAACACCACAATCTATTCGTTTAAGAAAGAAAATATTAGACACAAAAGAAAGAGAAAGAGCAGCAAGAAGATAGAAAAATTAATATAATACAACAAAAAAGTAGCGGCTAATCAAATTAGATTAGTCGCTACTAAAGGATTAACTTGGAAGATACAGCATTATTATTCGAGAATAGATTAATACTGCAGGCAAATTCGGGTTAAATGTAGATGGAAAGCTTAAAGTATCTCCATTTTGAATTATTTTCGAATTAGGGTTTAAAGCCTTTTCATAAAACAATCCAAGGTAACATTCAGGATTACCTTTTAGCACTGAAGATATTTCAAATTCAGCACTGTTAGATATTAAATATTCTTTAATATCATTAGGTAATTTATAGTTTGCACCTTCTTCCAATTCTTGTATTACCCGATGGATACACATCGACATACAAAATCCTCCTTTCAGTATATATTTTTTTGAGAATATATTAATTATAACACAAAATAAACATAAAATCAAAGTGATAGGTGATAACAATGAATAAAGAAGAATTATTAAAAATAAAAGAAAAAGCATTAGAAGAGCATATTCCAATTATTATGGATGATACGTTAGAAGTAATAGAAAAATATTTAAGCAAAAATCCTCCTAAAAAAATACTTGAAATAGGTACAGCAGTACGGATATTCCGCAATATGTTTTTCTGAATTCTTAGCAGCAAATGGAACAATAGATACAATAGAAAGAGATGAAGAAAGAATAAAAGAAGCAAAAATAAATATTAAAAATGTTGAAGTTGAAGAAAAAATTAATATTTATGAAGGTGATGCTGTAGAAATTTTACCAACATTAAATGAAAAATATGATATGGTATTTATTGATGCTGCGAAAGGCAAATATCCGTTTTTCTTAAAAGAATCTTTAAGAATGTTAAACAAAAATGGAATTATTTTTGCAGATAATATTTTGTATAAAGGATATGTTATGAGTGATTATAACAAACATAAACAACGTACAGCTGTAAGAAATTTGAGAGAATATATTAAAGAAGTTAGCCAAAATCCTAATCTTGAAACACAAATTTTAGAAGTAGGAGATGGACTAGCAATTAGTATAGTAAAATAAAAACAAAAGACACTAAAATTATTTAGTGTCTTTTGTTTTTTTCGTATTCCAGACATTAATGAAACTAAAATGTTTTTTGACGCTGTAAGACAAGAAGAGCTTTTTCAACACCTACCATATCATGAACATCACCACTTTCAGTAACAGCATAACCAGGAATTTGAATTCTTTTTTTGTTAATTTCTAAATTCCCATATTCCTTTTGCTTGTATACTTCATGATTTGCCTTTCCAGATTCCGCGTGTGTGTGCATACTAAAAGTCCTGATTTGTACTTCAAAGCAATGACCTGAAGAAAGTCTAAACACAGCATGCAAAGATTGATAGCCATTTTCTTTAGGCTTCATAATATAATCTTTAACTCCCACTTGGAATTCTTTTGGAATAGCAGAAGTTTTAGGAATGTACAAATGGTGTTTTTCATTATCGAAACCTTTAGTTTCTTCTACAGGATTTGCTTCACAAAGCATAAAACCGTTTTCAATTCCGTATTCTATGATACTTTTCATAATATTGTAACAATTGTCTACGGCTGGTTTTGGATTCTCGTAGTCATCAAAGATTATTAATCTAAAAGCGATTAAGTCTCGTAAAGTATCAAGAGATTTGTTTTGAGATAATCGCTTAAGAATTTTCTTCTCAGTACTAAGCAATGATTTACGCCTACCTTCTAAATGAAACAAGGTTTCCGGAAAATTTTTTACAATTAGATTGTAGATATTATTGAAATGTTTCCGCAACGTTGCTAAAAAACGTTTATCAATAACAATGTTTTTATACTGGTTTATAAATGTTCCATGTTGGATATTTTTTAAATCTCCAGTTTCTTTTAACATTGATTCATAAATATCAAGGACTTCTGGAATACTATGTCCTTTATAAAGGGCGTCTGTCAATATTGGCTTTTTTTGGTTCATAATGTTTTCCTCCTTTTGATTTAACCAATATAAATTAATAAGTTACATAACTTAATTATACCATTTTTTTATAAAATGGTCAATTTGAACTGAAAAGTGAAATAGTAATTGTAAATAATATGATTTTATGTTATTATTAATAACATAATAAAATAAAAAAGAATAGGAGAAAAACAATGAAAAAAATAGAATTATTAGCGCCAGCTGGATCATATGAAAAAGCGAAAATAGCATTCAAATATGGAGCAGATGCAGTATATTGTGGAACATCATCTTTATCATTAAGAACAAGAGCGGATATGGATAATGATGATTTAATAAAAACAATAAAATATGCACACTCAATAGGAAAAAGAGTACATGTGACTTTAAACATATTTGCATGGGATGATAAATACGAAGAAATAATAGAAATGGCCAAAATATTAAATGAAGTAAAACCAGATGCAATAATTGCAGCAGATGGAGGAGTAATAGATGTATTAAAAGAATATGCACCAAATGTACCTATTCATGTTAGCACACAAGCAAATATAGTAAGCTTAAGAGATTGCAACTTTTGGTATAAAAATGGAGCTAAAAGAGTAATAATGGCAAGAGAAATGAATAAAGAACAACTAAGATACATAATGGAAAACAAACCTAAAGATTTAGAAGTAGAAATGTTTGGACATGGTTCTATATGTTTTGCGTTTTCAGGAAGATGTTTTTTGAGTGATTTCTTATGTGGAAGAAGTGCAAACTTAGGGGATTGTAGTCAAAGTTGTAGATGGTCATATAACTTATATGCTGAGGAAAAAAATAATCCAGGAGGCTTAATGCCAATAGAAATAAACGAACATGGAACAAGTATATTTTCATCAAAAGATTTATGCTTATTAAAAGAAATTCCTGAAATAATTGATATGGGTATTGATAGCTTAAAAATAGAAGGAAGATTAAAAACAGAATATTATATAGCAAGTGTAATAAACGTGTATAGAAATGCAATTGATGATTATATGAAAAATCCAGATAATTATGATTACACTAAATATCTAAAAGAAATAGAAAAAGTAAAAACAAGAGAATTTACTACATTTTATTTTAATGATAGAAATAATAGAAATGTGCAAGATTATAGTGGAAGGCAATATAATGAAAATTTTGAATTTGGAGGAAAAATAGTTGACTACGATGAAGAAAAATCAACTATAGAAATAAAAAACAAACTTCAAATTGGTGATGAATTAGAAATTATAGTGCCATTTAAACTAGAACCAATTGCATTTAAGATAGAAAAACTTTGGAACTATGATACAGAAGAGGAAATAGAATCTGTTAGTCCAGGAGTAAAAGGACAAAAAGTAAAAATGAAATTACCTATAAAATGTGAAAAAGACTGGATTTTAAGAAGAAAAAAATAAAAGCGTAATGAAAGAGAAAAAATTACCATTTATATTAAAACAAAAAAACAGAAAATAATGTTGCAAAAAAGATAAATTAATGTTAATATGATTTTAGTATAGTATGTTATACAAACAATTTTCCAGTAAAACTGGTATTAATACAGGAGAAAAAAATGAAAAAAATTTTAAGTATAATAATTATATATTTTATATTTTTTTGTTA
>USQA01000041.1 GCA_900556695.1 uncultured Clostridium sp. | reverse complement strand
ATTAAATGTATGAATAACTAAATTACAATCTTCTTTTATTTCATATCTTAAATCTTTAATTTCATTATTTATTTCTCCACAAGTTGCAACTCTTGCTAAACCCTCACTAATTTTTTTTGCAACATCTAAAATAGAACTTCCTTTTTCTACTTTTAAAATAGATCCATCTTTTAAACTAACTTTTATCATTTTATATTCTCCTTTCTATAATGATTTTTAAATCATCAAAAAACACTCCTAGGCTAATAACCTATAGGAGTGCATTTATTTACACGGTTCCATCCTTGTTTTTACTTAATTTTAAGATTGTAACGTATCTTATCCGTCTAGCTTATTCACTAGAAACTTAGAAGAGGTAGTTTTTCAAATATGTTTTCTTAAGTTAGCTTTCAGCCTATGGCTAACTCTCTCTTTAAGTAACCTTTATCTTACTTTTTCTCTTACTCGTTTTTTACTTATTGATTATAATTTTAATACCTTTTTACAGAAAAGTCAACAGTTTATTAAAATAAAAATATATCTTAAAGTCTAATACAACTATTTTATCATAAAATTCAGAGAGGCATCATTTTAAAAATAATGCCTCTCTGATAACGATTCTTAAAGATCATTAATTCCAATACCTGCTGCATGAGCTGCTAATATTCTTTCTTGTAAGGCATCTTTGAAATTGTTTGTCCCTTCATCTTCGATGCAAAACATGTACTCTGCAAGTTCTCGTTCTTCTTTTGACTTAACAACATTATCGCCACAATTCCAAGCAAAACAACCATTGAGTTCCTTCGCTCTTTCATAATTGTTTTCAACACCAGCTTTTGTTGCCAAGTTTTTCAGTTTTGGGTCTCTTTCAAGAGCCCGTTTCCATGATTCCTCATTAAGATTGTGTAACATAAAAAGCCTCCTTAAAATAATTATTTTATAAAATTGTCTCATGTCATTCCGCTAAAAAGGATACCAGCGAATCAACATAATAATCTTATCATTTTTTATTTAATTTTGCAACTTTTTTGTAAAATTGCTAGCATTTTCATAAAAAATAGTAATTACTATACTACATATTTAACTTAAAAAAGCGAACAATTCTGAAAAAATATTTTTTATATCCTAACAAAAAGCCATTATCATTTTACATGATAATGGCTTTTACTTAATTAAGTATCACATATTCCAGATGAATAACATCTTTAATAAGAATAGAGACATTTGTTTTGTCTTTCTTCTTTGATACTTCGAGCTTAACAAAGGTTCCGTCTACAGTAAGTTGGTTATCAGTAAGAGTTACATTCTCACTTATTACAGGCTGCAAAATGAATTCTTCTGTAAACAACAATACTGCCATAATTAAATCAATACGCCGTATTTCAACGAACTGATCCCAAGAACACATATTCAATCTTTCATACTTTTTGGATTGTTCTTTGGTTATTATGTCAAACCGCAGTTCTTCGTGATGAGGAATTAAGTTAGCAATAGCCTGATAAACATACTCTACTTCCTCAAAAACCAAAAACTTAGATTCGTAGAAGTTTGGTTCCTTCAACTCAGCATACATTTTATGAATTGCTTTTGTTGCATTAGGAAACCCTTTTTTGATCATGCTGTACATAGACATCATGTCAG
The DNA here is from genome assembly GCA_900556695.1 of uncultured Clostridium sp. Classification (GTDB taxonomy): domain Bacteria; phylum Bacillota; class Clostridia; order TANB77; family CAG-508; genus CAG-269. Next base: position 7,470 of record USQA01000041.1, on the reverse strand, counting down.
TCCCCCACCATTCATAGGTAGATTTGATACATTCTGACATTGCCCACACATAAAAATCTTTGTTTCTTTTACTCATTCAAATACCTCCTAACAATTGTTTTACGAGATTTAAAATTTTGTTCGCATTACTACGAATTACTACAAATGTTATTTTATCTTAATTCACATAATTTGTCAACAAATTAAATTAATTTACACTATTGATCTAGTATTATCAATGGCTTTTATCCTCTCTTTCTATATTCGCAATTATTCTAGAATAAATCAATACCAATATAGCTATAATCGCTAATAATCCTTTGAAAATTACTATGTTATCTATCAACCCTACAATCAATATTAAAAAAAATCCAATAAATCTTGATGAACATGTTAAAACAGAATTAAACATCACATGTTCCACATCATATTTTTCAATATTGCATTCCTTTATTAAATCACCTTTTTGAGTATTATATATTGCATCAAAAATACATAAGCCTGTTGTACAAGCAAAATTATAAATTATTAAAGTTATTTTTCCTATATCAATAACTAATCCAATAGCACCTATAAAAATCAAGCTAGAAACTGCGAATAATATGTATTTGGCATTATTTTTATTATAAAGTTTTTTATATAAATACATAACTGCAATTTGAAATATTGAAAAAATAGTTGTTAAAATCCCTAAATTTAAAGATGTTTTAAAAGTCATTATTGTAATAATTGTTACTAATGTTTTCATGGGATCTTCTACTATTCCATATAATAAATTTGATTTATAGTATTTATGTACTTTTAAATCTTTTTTAGATTTTATTGTATTTATATAATTTTTCAAACTAAATTTTGTTGTTTCAATATTAGCTTGACTATCTATTTTTATTTGTAAAGACAAAATTATTTGAATTATTGACAGTGCTAAAACATATATTGCAATTTTAGTAAAAGAATATAATTCTATTGTTGAACCTAATATAATTGGTGCAACTATATTTACTATTGTACTAGCTATTTTTTTGATTGCCATATAACTTTTTCTATTTGCATTGTTCGTTATACCTACAAATATCATTTCATGAGTCGACCAATATAATGTTTCTGATATACCACAAAAAATTGCTACTATTACAAACATATTTGATAATTTATTTCCTAATAATACTATAAACAAAATGAATATTGCTCTTATTATTATTCCAAGAGATAATATTTTTGTTTTATTATATTTTCCATCTTTTATAAACTTCCCAATAAATATAGATCCTATTACGTGTATGAAGTTAATTATCATATAATATAATGATACTTGTGTTATATTGTCATTTGTTATTTTTAATAAATATGCTACTAAAAATGTTTCTGCAAATAATGCTGTTATTGTATATATTAAATCACTTGCGATTAAAAATATTGCATTTTTTCCTAATTTTTCTTTGTTCATAATTTATCTCCTAATTTCTTTATATTGTAAATTATAACGAAAGAGCAAATAATTTGCAATAATTATTTGCTCCTTTCTATTAGTTCTAACAGATACATCGTTGGAGCTTCCAACGGGAATTGAACCCGTGACCTCAGCCTTACCAAGGCTGCACTCTACCAACTGAGCTATGGAAGCATATATTTAACAGATAGAATTATATAATATATATCTAAAAAACTCAAGTATATTTCGTTCGTTTTTATAATAATACTCCAGAAATGCAAAAAATAAGCCATTACATTATGGCTTATTTTTAATTTTCTTATAATTACCTAGTATATCTTTTTGTTTTTTCGTCTGTCCATACGTCTTCCAAAGTTATACTTCTTGAACCATCTTGATTTTTTCCTAAATATACTGCTCTAGGTTTTATATTTCCTATTTTCAATCCTTTTTCAATCAATTCAATACATGCTCTTTCTTCCTCTATTGTTCCATTGGTATTTATTACTCTCATCACAATATCACTAATTTCCGCATTTCTTATTTCATTTCTTAGTCTTTTTATAAATTTTGACTTTCTTTATCATTATCGGAAAATTTATCACATATTTCTTTGGCTTTATTGTATTTTTTTGAACCGATTAAATTCTTTATTACTGTTCTTAGTGATTGTCCTGTATCTCCCCCACATAGCTCTTGAATTTGTGCAATTGCTTTTTCTGGATTTTCTATATTATATTGTTTTGATTTTTCTGCTAGTACTGTTTTTATTTGGATTAATATTTGTTTTCTTTCCTGTTCTTGTGTTAATGTAAATTTATTTTTTGATTTATTTTCTATTCTTTTTTTTGCTTCTTCATCAATTATTGCATTAGCTGTCTGAATGTTTAGCTTGTCTGATGCTATATCTCTTATTATTTGTTCTATTTCTATAGGTATATTATTCCTGATTTTTTCAATTGCATTTTGTTGTTGGATTTTTAATATTTTATTTGATATTTTAGTTCTTATTGCACCTACAATTAACGGTTTTTCTTGTGCTAATGTTGGTGTTAGCCTTTTTTCTAACCTTTTTAATTCTTCTACATTCTCTGTTTGATATTGAGCAATATCAATAGATTCTATTAACTTATTAATTGATATATTCCTATTCGAATTAATTGCTTTTCTATATGCTTTGCCTTTATTCATATTTTTTAATTCTTCTGATTGCATTAAATTATATAACTTCTCTGATTGTTCTATTGATAAGTTGTATTTTTCTATTGTTTTTAATTTTGAAGATATTAAATTAATATTTTTTCTTTTTTCCTCTTCTGAAAATCCTTCCATTTTTGCTATTATATTTTTAATTTCTTCTATTTTTAGATTTATTCTCTCTATTTCTTGTCTAGATAGCTTCGAAGGCAATTTAACTTCTGACTTATCAACTGTAAAGAAAGCCTTATTATATCTCTCTTTGACATGTTTTATTTTTAAATGCGCAGCTTTATTCCTTTGGTCTATTATCTCTTTGACATTGTGTGTTTTTGGTTTATTATCTTTTTTGCCTGTTTCCAACTGTAATTTAAATTGATTAATTTCTTCCAATGGTATATCTAATTCAAAAGATATTAATTCTAAATCAAATCCTTTTCTTATTAATTCTTTAATTTGTTTTTCTTTACTACTACTTATCATATTATCTTTTCCCTATTTTCTATTTTTTATATATGGCTTCATTATTATATCATCATTCTATATCTTTGTAAAGTTATGTAAATGATTGTTTTTTGTTTATCGTTCTTTATAATATAAAAACTCTACTATATAAATCTAGTAGAGTTTTTATTAATGCCAATAAAATACTAGCTCGTTATTCATTCTCAAGCATAATGACTTTTTGCAATTCTGAAAGGAATGTCAAAATTTTTACTTTTTCATTGCTTCCATGTGTTTTAACATAATCATTGATGAGCTTTGAAAATTGCATGCGAGTTTCTCCATATTCTCCGCCATATACGCTGAAAATAGATTCAAGATTCATCTCATTACTTTTGACAGCAATGCTTGCGACTTCAATAATTTGCCTCTGTTGATCTGCAGGTAATTTACTTAATCCAATTGCTTTCAATACATAACGAACTCTTTCGCTAATAGCCTGAGTTTTATCAATGCTTGCCAAGGTTTCTTCAAACTCTTGAATTTCTGGCATACATTCCATTTTTATTCTTGGTTTTGAAATGATGCTTTCATCAGAGTTTTCTTCTTCAGGATTCTGTATTGACGCTTGATCCACAGTCTGCCCAACATTTTCTTCTACTGAAGTTTCTTTCTCCTGATTGAATGGATAATCTTTATACTTTCTAAGTATATTCAAAAATGGTATTAGTGTGATAGAATATTCCTTCATTTTCTCAGAAATTTTGTCGCTAGAAAATACTTTATCGTATTGTTTAAAAACAATTTTTTTACGATTTAAAACATTTTCTATATTCTTCCATGTAACCACATCAACTTCTGTTGAAGCAATTACCATGTTTTTGAAGAAATCCTGTTTTTTTCCTTCTTGAATCCACTGAGCTACTAATGTAACAAAGTTGTCAAAAGAAGCTGCCTTTTGGGCGATTGCCTCCAATTCAGGAATGTGTAGAAAATCATTTTGCTCAGATCTCCGTTTTTCTGGTTTTTCCTGTACTTCTGGCAATTTAGTTTCATTCAAAATTTCTCCTGCTGATGCTTTGGGTTTTAAATCATTATCCGATTTTAACTTTACGTTTTCGTTATCTTCATGTTCTTTTAAACATTTTCCGCAGTAAAGTTCAATAACATCACATTGTTCTATTGCATCAATTAATTCATCAGGCGGACTTTCAAAAAAAACTTCAATTTCTACTTCGTCCTCTTTTAATACAATACTGCTTTCTGGATTAAAATTCTGAAAAAATGCTTCAATTAGATATGCAGCAGTTTCCTCTTCTTTTAACCTTACTTTTGCTAAAAACCTATTCATATAGTTTCTCCTTTCGATGTTAAAAAGTTTAATAGTTGCAGATACATATTGGCATTTTAATATTTTTGATATCTAGCAATTAGAAACATTGCTAAAACACAATAAATACTTTGGAAAATTCCCAATACATTCTATATTATAATCCAAATTAACATAATTTGCAACAACTATAAAAAAATAACTATAATTAATATTATAGTTATCTTTCTTTCTTTTCTTCCATTATTTTTTGTAATCTTTCAATATTTTTCATACTTTGTAAATTTATTCTATCTATATTTTTTAATTGATTGTTAATTTCTTTATTATTATTTTCTAATTTTGCAATTGATATTAATTGCTTTCTAACTTCAACATCGTTAGGAAATTTATCTATTGCTATATAAGCCCATGTTTTTGCATCTTCAATATTTCCTTCTAATTTTTCTATATAAATTAATTGTCTATATGCCATAAAACTATCTGTTTCTTCAATTAACTTTACTAGCTCAGCTCTTGCTTCATCTATTTTTCCTAATTTTAAATAAGCAAAAGCTATAAAATTTCTTTTTTCTTGAAAATCTTGTGGATTAGAAGCTATTTCTTTTTTATACTTATTTATTATTTTCTTGTAATAAGCTCTTGTCTTTTCGTCTTTAACTATTCCTTCATCATATTTTTCAGAGGTCAACTTTTTTTTCGTGGTTTCTCTTTTCTCTTTTTCTTGAGATTTTTTTATATCTTTTAAATGTTCAATAGGTATATCTAATTCAAAAGCTAAAAGTTCTAAATCAAAACCTTTTTGAATAAGTTCTTTTATTTTTTCTGTTTTGTCTATCATTTTTCTCCATTTCATATTAATTATATATTGTTGTTCTTCATATAAACCTGATGTATCAATCTTTAATCGTTATTAAACATATTTTTTATTGCTTTTTTTCTTATTCTTTGAATTGCATTATCAACTGATTTTACAGGAGAATCTAATCTTTTAGCAATTGTAACATAGCTTTCCCCTTTTATAAATCTATCTAGAACTTGTTTTTCAAACTTACTTAATGATTTATTTACAGCATTTTGTATTTCATTATAGTATTCTTCTTTCATTATGGTTTCTAATGGGTCTTCTACTGTTTTGCTATCAAATGTATCAATAAGTTCAACACTGTTTTCGTCATTATTATCATATGCTGCAGTATTTAATGATAAGTATGAATTTAATGGCATATGTTTTTGTCTATTTGAACTTTTTATTGCTGTAATTAATTGTCTTTCAACACAAATATTTGCAAAAGATTTGAATGTATTTTGTTTTTCAGGATTGAAATCTTTTATTGCTTTAAACAGTCCAATCATTCCTTCTTGAATGACATCTTCTCTTTCTGCTCCTATTATAAAATATTTTCCTACTTTTGCGTTTACAATATCTTTGTATTTTTCTAATAAATAAACCAAAGCAGACTCATCACCTTGTTTTATTTGAGATATTATTTCTTCATCTGTTAAATTGTTATATTTGTCTGTTGTAAAGAATACATTTTCATTTTGCATGTGTCAAAATACCTCCAAATGTGGTTTTTTTACATTATATATGTCAAAAAAGTTAATGTCAAGCACTTCTTAGCTATTTTTTGTGCTTTTTTTCTATCAATATATATAATACATTAAAACAATAAAACTGAGGAAGATATAAGATTAAAATTTTTGTTTTTTAATTATATCTTTCTCAGTTTTAAACTAATTATTCTGTAAATTATTTGTTAATCTCTTCTATTAGGACACTCCAGATTTCATCTAATTCCATATCTTTTTGCCATGAAGCAACACCACCTAAATTATTTTCTGTGATTAATGATATTTTTGATTTTATTGAATCTATATCTTCTATCCAAATTTGCTTTTTATTGTTTCCATCTGTATATTCTACATAATTTTGTTTCAAATCATCATTCCATTGTTTTTGCGTTCCATCTGGTATTACAGATTCAGTTTTTTTCATTGAAACTGTTTTACTCGTTGATTTTCCAGAAGGATCAGTTGTCCATACTCTTGTATAAAAAGGTATTCCTAATATAATTTTGTTTGATTCTATTTCTTCTGTTTGTAAAAATTTATTTAAGCTTAATTTAACCCAATCATATCCTGCTGTTGTTCCTGGTTTTGTGCTAGATACTCCATATTCGTCATATGCCATAAATATAATATAATCTGCTACATCTCCAATAACATGTCTATCAAAGCACATTGACCATGTTTCTCCCCCATCAGGTGCTGTAACATCAACAGATGTTACTAATCCCATTTCTTTTAATCTTGGTGTTAATTCTATAATAAATCTTGAATATAAATCTTTATCTTCTTGTTTCATGTTTTCAAAATCAACATTTATTCCATCTAACTTGTATTCTACACATTTATCAACAATATCTTCGATCAATTTTTGTCTTTTAGCATAGCTATTCATTATTTCTGATGTCAATGTTAATCCCGCTTCTGCATTAGATACCATTGGCCATACTTTATAACCATTATCATGTGCCCAATTTATATAATTTTCTCCTTTTTCTCCAATATTATCTTTTAAATTTCCATCATCATCTAAGTAGAAGAAAGCTGGTGCCACTACGTTTACACCATCTATACTTGTTCCTGATCTATCTGGTGCAGAACCTACATTAGAATAATAATCCCATACTAAATTTACTTTTCCTTCAATTTGTTTTTCTTCTTTCATTTCTTCTCTAACAGTAATTTCATTAGCAACTTTCTTTGATTTTATATATCCAATTTTTCCTTTTTCTGTTCTTATTTTTGTATATCCTTTATCTGAAGAAATAATGATAACAGAATCTCCTTTTTTTATTCTATCTACCGTTTTAGTTAAAAAATTTGTAGAAGATTTTACTGATAAGTTTGAAGTTACAATAGCCTTTTTTTGTTCTCTATCTAAAGAATCCATTGTTACAACTTTAGTTTTTTCTATGTTTCTTATTTCAACATCATATACATCTTTCATTTCTGATATTGGTAAATATACTTGTCCATCTTTTTCAATAGCATGAGCATATATTTCCTTATCAGACCCATT
>USQA01000040.1 GCA_900556695.1 uncultured Clostridium sp. | reverse complement strand
CTTGTCCTATTTTTTTCATTTCATCTACAGGTCCACCATTTGATATTAAACTACTTTCTAAATAAGATTGGTTACCTATAGCTTTTATTATATATGGTGCTACAATTCTTTGGCCATTTATTTTTATAAATGATTCATTAATATCAACCATATCTGACATGTTTATTATTCTTTCATCATTAATAGATATTGCTTCTGCTCCTGATACTTTTAAAGCATTTACAATTAATATTAAGTCATCTGCAGTAATTCTACTAATTTCTTCATTATCAGTTTCTCTTAATGTTACTTCTATGCCTTCTCCTTGCACATCAACTTTTCCTAATTGCATATTTACTTGTTGTAATTCATCGTCAACTAATTTTTCTGTATCTTCATTTGATTCTTTATTTTGTTTATATTCATCAATTTTACTTGATGTTTCTTCATATTTTTTTTCTACTTCTTCATATTTTGACTTCCAATTTGCAAGTTCTGTCCTTAACTCTGCTTCTCTCATATTTTCTATTGATGTAATATCTGTTTCGCTTGCAATTTTAAATTGCATAGACATTACCAAAGCTAGTGCAAAACATGCTATTACCATTGTTATTGTCATTGTTATTTTACCTTTTTTTATGTTCTTTTTCATGTTTTCCTCCTATCTTTATTTTACTGCCTTTGCATAGTTATACTCTATAATACCTGTATATTTTGGTATTGTAATATTATTAGATTTTTTCAATTCTACTCCTATACTTGCATTTTTTAGTATTTCTAAATACCCACCTTGTCTTGATAAAGCTGATAATTGTTCTGGTAACCCAATAGCTTTAATTACAAATGGTGCTCCAACTTTTTCTCCATTAATATCTATAATATTTCCTCCACAAGAAATACTACTTGTTGGAATTAATCTTTGCTCATTAATAGAAATTGCCTCTGCTCCAGCATTTTTTAGTTCATTTATAACACTTAACACATCAGCATCATGTACTAATAAACTGTTTGGATTTAATACACTGTTTGAGTCTTTTTTGCTATCACTAAGTGTAACTATTACTCCTGGCCCAGTAACTTCTGTTAATCCTATCATTTTATTACCTTGTTTTATCTCTTCTTCTTTTTTCTCTAAGTCTTCGTTATTTTGTGTTGAACTTTGTCTTTCTGTTTCTAGTTTCTTCTCTGCATCTTCTAATTCTTTAGTCTTTCTTTCATATTTCTCTTTATATTTTAGTACTTCTGCTCTTAAGTTATTTTCTTCATAGTTTTGACTCACTGTTGAATTAGAATCTTTTACTGTTCTTATTTGTATACATATTCCTAAAGTTAATGCAAAACACATTAATCCCAAAACTATGCTAATTACTTTTTTGTTCATATTTTTCACCTCTGCTTATACTTTTTCTCTAAAATATGGTTGAAACTTATTATTTAAGTCTCCATTAACATATATATCTCCTTCTATTTGCTTTTCCTTTTCCATTATTGATATTGCATACAACATTTTATTTCCTAAATTTGTGTTTTCACCTAAATGTATTCTTTTTTTCTCTTCTTGTATATATATACTATATTGATTTTTATTTGTTATGTCAATACTAGTGACTTTTGTGTCTAAATTATTTTCCTTAGCTATATCCATAATTTTTATTATATTTTCTAAGGAAGTTAAATCATCTTCATTTAATCTACTATTAGGTACTATTTCTTCTTCATTTGTAGATATTCCTTGTATTATTGGTAATCCATTATTTGTGTCTGCTACTTCTAAAATATATCCTTGACTATTAATATAGGCGTATTTTCCCATAAAGTCAATACTATATTTAGGCTGTCTTTGAGTTATTTCTATTTGAACAACATTTGGGATTTTTCTGTGTATTTTTACATCTTCAATATAAGCATTTTCTTTTATTTTATTTTTTACATTATATTTATTAAACTTAAATATGTTTTCATCTAATTTTAATTCTGATAAACTAATTATAGTATCACTTGGTGTTATATTATTATTGGTAACTTGAATTTCTTTAATATTAAAAATTGGAGATGTCATAGAAAATATAGTTCCACCTATTATTACACCTAGTAATAATAGGATTTTTAATATATTTTTTACTTTTTTATTTCTTTTATTTCTTTTTTCTGCCTGTTTGTCCAATTCTTTAATTCTTTTTTGTTCTTTTTCCATATTATTTCTATTTGTCATTTGGATTACCATTTCGTTTTCCAAATCAAATTCATCATTTTTATTTTTTTGTTTTATCCTTTTTTCTCTTTCTCTAACACTTTTAATTTTGTTTTTTTCTTCAATCTTTTTTCTTTTAGCTTGTCCGTTTTTTTCTACTTTGAATACTGTCATTTTTTTGTTTTAATCTCTTAGCCATAGGATCATCCCTCCAACATATTTATATTAATAATATTTTATGTTATATATATCAAGAGCTTGATTAGGTTTGGTATTTGATTTTTAATAACATATTTATAATCAAGCTCAAAATTTTATCTTTTTAAAATATTAACACCTATATTTTGTAACTTTTTATCAAATTTTTCATATCCTCTTAAAATATATTCTATATTTTCTACTTTTGTTATTCCTTTAGCAGCAATGCCTGCCATAACTACAGAAGCTCCTCCTCTTAAATCTGTTGCTTTAACATTTGCCCCATATAATTTTCTTACACCTTTAATAACAGCTGTTTTTCCTTCTACCTTTATTTTTGCTCCCATTCTTACTAATTCTTGAGTATATTTATATCTGTTTTCAAATATATTTTCTACAATAACTGAAGTTCCTTTTGCTACTGTCATTGTTGTAGCAAATATTGATTGCATATCAGTAGGAAAACCTGGATATGGCATAGTTTTTATATCAACTGCTTTTAACTTTTTAGGTCCTTCTATTTGTATTATATTTTTATATGTTTCTATTTTACAACCTGATTCTTCAAGTTTATCAATAACAGGTGTTATATGTGTTGCATCTGCATTTTTTAATTTTAAACTTCCTCCTGTCATTGCCGCAATGCAAAGAAAAGTACCTGTTTCTATTCTATCTGGCATAATATTATAACTAACATCTTTTAATTGTTTTACTCCATTTATTTCTATTTTATTGGAACCTGCTCCTTTTATCTTTGCTCCCATTTTATTTAGAAAATTTTGCAAATCAATAATTTCCGGTTCTCTAGCAGCATTAGTTATAATTGTTTTTCCTTCTCCTAAGCAACTTGCAAGTATTGCGTTTTCTGTTGCTCCTACACTTGGAAAATCAAGGTCTATTTTTTCTCCTGTTATTTTATCACAAATACAGCTAATATTTCCATAGTTTTTTTGAATATTTATTCCTAATTTTTCAAATGCCTTTAAATGTAGATCAATAGGTCTTGTTCCAATATCACATCCTCCTGGATATGAAAATGTAGCTTTTTTATATCTGCCAACTAGGCTTCCTGCAAATATAACTGAAGAACGCATCTGTCTCATTAGTTCTTCTGGTATTTCATATTTATTTATTTTGCTGGTTTCTATAATGATCTTATTATTTTTTTGGGTTACTTTTCCTCCTATTTTATTTAATATTTCAAACATCATTTGTGTGTCATGTATATTAGGTACATTATATAATGTAGTTTTTCCTTTATTTAAAATACTTGCTGCAATTATTGGTAATGCTGCATTTTTTGAACCAGATATTGTTACTTCTCCTGATATTTTTCTACCTCCTTTTATTATGTACTCAGACATTTAGCCTACCACCTTTCACTTTTTATTTTGATATATATTATGTTATCTAAATAAAAAAAGTGATTTTTTGTAAAAAATATAAGATACAACTTTTTTCCTGTTTTCTTTTCTTACTGTTCTTTTGTTTTTTGCATTTATATCCTTCAAAAAATTTAACTATTGAAAATTCCATAATATTGGCATATAATATTCTCATACAAAAAATTGGAGGTAATTTATGAAAAGTATAACTGTAAAAAATTTATATAAAGAAACTAATAAATACTTAAATCAAAAAATAACATTTGAAGGATGGGTAAAAACTGTAAGAGGTTCGAAATCTTTTGGGTTTATAGAAATAAATGATGGTACATTTTTTAACAATGTTCAAATAGTATATACAGATAAACTAGAAAATTTTGAAGAAATCTCTAAATTAACAATAAGTTCATCAATTAAAGTTACAGGTCTTTTAGTTGAAACACAAAATGCAAAACAACCATTTGAAATACAAGCCGAATCTATTCAAATTGAAAACTTATCTGATAATTCATATCCTTTACAAAAAAAGAGACACTCTTTTGAATATTTGAGGACAATCTCTCATCTTAGACCAAGAACAAATACTTTTAATAGTGTTTTTCGTGTAAGAAGTGTTTTAGCATATGCTATCCACAAATTTTTTCAAGAAAGAGGATTTGTATATGTAAATACTCCTATTCTTACTGGTAGCGATGCTGAGGGTGCAGGAGAAATGTTTAATGTTAATTCATTTGATTTGAACAATATTCCAAAAACAGAAGAAAATAATGTAGATTTTTCTAAAGACTTTTTCGGAAAACCTGCTCATTTAACAGTTAGTGGTCAATTAAATGCAGAAACATATGCAGAAGCTTTTTGTAATGTTTATACTTTTGGTCCAACATTCCGTGCTGAAAATTCTAACACTGTAAAACACGCAGCAGAATTTTGGATGGTTGAACCTGAAATATGTTTTGCCGATTTAACTGATGATATGGATTTAGCAGAAGATATGATTAAATATATTTTTAAATATGTATTAGATAATTGTCCTGAAGAAATGCAATTTTTTAATCAATTTATTGATAAAGGGTTATTAGAAAGACTAAATCATGTAATCACTTCAGACTTTGCAAGAGTTACTTATACAGATGCTATAAAAGAATTAGAAAAACATAATGATGAATTTGAATATAAAGTTTCTTGGGGCGTTGATTTACAAACAGAACATGAAAGATATCTATGTGAGAAAATCTTTAAGAAACCTGTATTTGTAACTAATTATCCTAAAGATATAAAAGCTTTTTATATGAAACAAAATGATGATGGGGAAACTGTTGCTGCAACTGATTTACTAGTTCCAGGAATTGGAGAAATTATTGGTGGTAGTCAAAGAGAAGAAAACTATGACAAATTATTAAACAGAATGAAAGAACTAAATATGCCTATAAATGAATATGATTGGTATTTAGATTTACGTAAATATGGAAGTTGTAATCATGCAGGATTTGGTCTTGGTTTTGAAAGAGCCATTATGTATTTAACAGGTATGCAGAATATACGTGATGTAATTCCATTCCCAAGAACACCTAAAAATTGTGACTTTTAAATCACTTTCTTATATACTAAAAATTATTGAAACATAGTAATTTTGAAAAACAAAAAACAATAAAACAACTTAGATTTAGATGTACATTTTATTTTTTAACATCCTTCTAAATCTAAGTTGTTTTTTATTATATTTCTATTTATCTTTCTTCTTCCTCTACTTCTTTAGCATTTATTTGTTTTGCTTTATTGGAAACAAAATCTTTTATTTCTTCTATTATTTTTATTCTTTCTTCTTTTGGAAAACCTTTTAACATATTTATTACTTTTTCCATTTCATCTTTTTCATTATATTTTGCATATTCTTCTTGTATTTCTTTATTTAGTCTTCTTTCCAAATCTCTTTTTTCATTAAACTCTTTTTCTTTACCATTGCTTAATTTTATGCTTTCTTCTTCTACTAAATCAATAATCCCTATTTGTTTCATTTCTTTTGCACTCATTATTTCTGATAATAGTTTTAATTTAACAGAACCAAACATTTTATAATTATAAGCTATTTGTTTAGCTAATATTTTAGCTTTCATTTGTTCCATTTCTTCTTTAGATAAATGCGGTGTTTTTGAGATTGCTGTTTCAACTTTCATAACTAATTCATTATCAGGTGTTTCTTTCCCACATTCACTATAAACTTTTTGTAAAATTTTCCTTTCTTTTTGTATTATTTTCTTTTTTCTTTTTTCTTCTTCTTTTTTTAACTTTTCTAGTTGTTCTTTTCTTTTTTCATCATCATCTATTGCTTTTATTAATTCTCTTCTTTCACTTATTGGTATTTCGTCTTCTTCATTTAGTTTAGTAAGTGTTGAATCATCTAACTCTTTTGCAGAATCTATTACATATTTATTTGGCACTTCTTTTTCTTTTAACATATTATTTATAACACCAATTGCAATTTCTTCATTATGTTCTATATTATCACTATTTAAAATTTTATCAATCAATTCATCTATTGCCTTTTTTTGTTCTTGTGCTGGCAATTTTTTTATATGATTTATAATATATGCATTTAATACATTTAATGCCGTTTTGATTTCATCATCTTCTGTTTCTTCAATTATTCTCTCAGCTTTTTCTACTCCTCTTTGTACTATAGCTTCTCCATCTTTTTTTCCTAATATTTTTAATCTTTTTGCAAATTCTTGTCTTCTTTTCAATAGTATCACCTTCTTAATTTTATGTATAGTGATTTTAACACCTATTATATATTTAGTCAATTGAATTTTATTATTTTAATATAAAAATTAGGAAAGTTGCATAACTTTCCTGATTTTTAAACAATTTGAATAACTCCATTTATTTTAATAATTAAAATTTATTTATACTTCTTTTCCATAATAACTATCTAGCATAATTTGTTTCAACTCTGTAACTAATGGTACTCTTGGATTTGCTGTTGTACATTGATCTTCAAAGCTTCTTTCTGCAAGTATATCTACTTTAGATAAAAATTCTTTTTCATCAATTCCTGCTTCTTTAAAAGATTTTGGAATATTTAAGTGTTCATTCATTTCTTGAATTCTCTTAATTAAACTATTTATTCCTTCTTCTTTTGTATCTGCTTTTAATCCTACTTTTTTAGCCATTTCATAATATTTTTCATCTGCTATAAAATATTCGTATTTTGGAAAAGATACAAATTTAGTTGGTTTAGAACTATTATATCTTATAACATATGGTAATAATATTGCATTTATTCTACCATGTGGTAAATGGAATTCTGCACCTATCTTATGTGCTAGTGAGTGATTAACACCTAAAAATGCATTTGTAAATGCCATTCCTGCTATTGTACTACTATTGTGCATTTTTTCTCTTGCTAATTTATTTGTTCCATCATCATATGCCATTTCTAAATACTTCATTACTAATTCTGCAGCTTTTTCCGCTAAACCATCTGTATAATCTGATGCCATATTTGATACATATGCTTCTAATGCATGTGTTAAAACATCCATTCCTGTGTCTGCTGTAATAGATTTTGGAAGGCTCATTACCAAATCAGGATCTACTATTGCAACATCTGGTGTTAGTTCATAATCTGCCAATGGATATTTTTTATTTTTTTCTTTATCTGTAATAACTGCAAATGATGTTACTTCTGAACCTGTTCCAGATGTAGTTGGTATTGCTACCATTTTACATTTTGTTCCAAGCTCTGGGAATTTATAAGTACGTTTACGTATATCCATAAACTTCAATTTTAATCCTTCTGCATCTGCTTCTGGATGCTCATAAAATAGCCACATTCCTTTTGCTGCATCCATTGCGCTACCTCCACCAATTGCTATAATTACATCTGGTTTAAAGCTTTCCATTGCTTTAACACCTTTCATTATAGTATCAAAAGATGGATCTGATTCTACATCACTAAATATTTGTGAATGAACATATTGTATTCTATTTCTTAAATGATATAAAACTTTATCAACATATCCTAATTTTACCATTCCTTCGTCTGTTACAATAAATGCTCTTTCAATGTTTGGCATTTTTTCTAAATACTGTATTGAACCAGCTTCAAAATATATTTTTTCTGGAATTTTAAACCATTGCATATTAACTCTCCTTTTCGCAACTCTTTTTATATTTATTAAATTTACTGATGATACATTTGCTGTTGTTGAATTTCCACCGAATGAACCACATCCAAGTGTTAATGATGGCATATTTGTATTATATATATCACCAATTGCTCCATGAGTTGATGGAGAATTAACAATAATTCTTCCTGCTTTCATTTTTTCAGAAAATCTTAAAATTGTTTCTTCGTTTTCACTGTGTATAACAGCAGAATGACCAAGTCCACCAAATTCTAATAATCTTTCTGCTTTATTTATTCCTTCTTCTTCATTTTCTACAATATAATAAGTTAAAACTGGACTTAACTTTTCTTTAGAAAATGGATAATCGCTTCCTATTCCTTCTTCATATACAACTAAAACTTTAGTTTCTTCTGGCACTTCAAATCCAGCCTCTTTTGCAATAACATATGGAGATTGGCCAGGAACATGAGATTTTAATTTATATCCATATTCATCTGTGTATTCAAACATACTATTTTTTAATTTTTCTTTTTCTTCAGGACTTACAAAATAACATCCTGAGTTTCTCATTAATTCTTCAAATTCTTTATAAATTTCTTTATCAACTAAAACTGCTTGCTCAGAAGCGCAAATCATTCCATTATCAAACGCTTTTGACATAACCAAATCATTTACAGAAGTTTCTAATTTAGCTGTTTTATCTATATAACATGGTACATTTCCTGGTCCTACTCCTAATGCTGGCTTGCCACATGAATATGCAGATCTTACCATCCCTGTTCCACCTGTTGCCAAAATCAAACTAACATCAGGATGATTCATTAATAATCTAGTTGCTGTAATTGATGGCTCTTCAATCCATAAAACGCAATCTTCTGGTGCACCAGCAGCAACTGCTGCATCTCTTACTATTCTTGCAGCCTCACTACTACACTTTTGTGCAGATGGATGAAATCCAAATATAATAACATTTCTTGTCTTTGCCGCAATTATTGATTTAAACATTGTTGTAGAAGTAGGATTTGTTACAGGTGTTACTCCTGCAATTATTCCTACAGGCTCTGCAATTTCTATATAATCTTCTTCATCATTTTCATTAATAACACCAACTGTTTTTTCATACTTAATACTATGATAAACATATTCTGTTGCAAACATATTCTTTGTTATTTTATCTTCATATATTCCTCTTCCAGTTTCTTCTACAGCCATTTTAGCAAGTTCCATATGATGTTCTAATCCAGCCATTG
>USQA01000039.1 GCA_900556695.1 uncultured Clostridium sp. | reverse complement strand
GCATCAGAAAGAGTATTTGAATTTTTAGAAGAAGAGGAAGAAAAAGAGTTTGATAATAACATCCAAACAACATCAAAATTAAAAGGAAATGTTGAATTTAAACATGTACACTTTGGATATGATAAAAACAGAACAATTATAAATGATTTTAATAGTAGCATAAAAGAAGGACAAAAAATAGCAATTGTAGGTCCAACAGGAGCTGGAAAGACTACAATGGTAAAATTATTAATGAGATTTTATGACGTCAATTCAGGAGAAATATTAATTGATGGGCATAATATTAAAGAATTTAACCGTGGTGAACTTAGAAAAATGTTTGGAATGGTATTACAAGATACATGGTTGTTTGGTGGAACAGTAAAAGAAAATATTAAATATGGAAAAGAAGATGCAACAGATGACGAAGTAATAAGAGCAGCTAAGGCAGCTCATGTACATCATTTTATAAAAACATTACCAAATGGATATAATTCTGTATTAAATGAAGATTCAAGCAATGTATCAGCAGGACAAAAACAATTACTTACAATAGCTAGAGTTATTCTAGCAGATCCTAAAATATTAATTTTAGATGAAGCCACAAGCTCAATAGATACAAGAACAGAAATACAAATACAAAAGGCAATGGATAATCTAATGAAAGGTAGAACAAGCTTTATAATTGCACATAGATTATCAACAATAAAAAATGCTGATTTAATATTAGTTATGGATCATGGAGATATTGTAGAACAAGGAAAACATGAAGAATTACTAGAAAAAGGTGGATTTTATTCAAATCTATATAATTCTCAATTTGAAGATTGTGATGATGAAGTGGAAAAATAAAACAACACCGTATCTATTATGGGTATTATTTGCATCATATCTAAACTTGGCTATTTATATTTTAAACAAGTAAATATTATGAAAACCATATTTACAAACAAGTAAAAAAATAGTATAATATATATTATGTATATTATTATACTATTTTTTATTTTCGCATCAAGGAGGTATCTTTTTATGGAAGAAAGAGAAAAAAAGGAGAATAAAAAGGTTCGGATAATGACTATTATTACATTAACTTTGATAATTGTTTTGGGAGCTATTATGTGCTTATTAGGAAGCAAAACAAATAACAAAGTTGAAAATGTATTAAAGTCCCAAAATTCAAGCAAAGCAGCAAGTCAAAAAACAAATAACAAAGCAAAACAAACCCAACAGCCAACAAGTAGTCCTACTAATACACCTAATCCATATAAATATGAAAAAAAGATAACATATGAAAAAGGAAAGTTATTAAGTAGTCATACGATTTCCAAAGGATGGTCTTCACCAAATCGGAATACGAATATGAAGGTCGCTGGAAATATTATTAATGGAAAAGAAAACAAAGGTTATATATTAATGCCTGGAAAAGCTTTTTCGTGGCTGAAAGTTGTAGGAAATACAACTAAAGAAAAAGGGTTTAAAATAGCTCCTGTTATTGTAAATCGTAGACATGCTGAGGACTATGGTGGAGGAGTTTGCCAAGTAGCAAGTACGTTAAACAGTGCTATTGTAGATGCAAACTTGGAAACACATGCTCTTAAACACTCACTTCCTTCCAGTTACATAGGTCCAAATGATCATGAAGCAACAGTTTCGTATGATTCTGGAAAAGATCTATCGTTTAAAAACACTTTTAAATTTCCAATTAATATAAAAGTGAGTACAAACAAAGGATCTGTAACTGTAAAAGTTTTCAAAATGAAAAAGAAAACTAGAGTAATTAAAGTGAAAAACGATGCCGTAGACAGATGATTTAAAAAGAGTAATGTTGGTTATATAATTGTGCCAATATTGCTCTTTTTTATACGCTATAGTCAATCAGCTTGACATCATACATGGCCGTATGATAATCTCAATTTATAAAAAATAAGGAGTTTGAAAATGAAAGAAATGAAATATTTAGAGGCTACTGAATTTGATAATATAAAAGAAATTATTTATAATTCAGCAGAAAAATATAAAAATAATACTGCATTTATATTAAAAACAAAAGAAGGAAAGAAAACCGAATATACAAATATAAGTTATAAAAAACTATTAGAAGATATCAATGCATTAGGAACTAAATTTTATGATTTGGGATTTGAAAATAAAAGAGTTGCTATAGTTGGTAGAAATAAATATGAATGGGTACTTACACATTTAACAAATTTATTAGGAGGCATTGTTTCGATACCTTTAGATAAAGAATTGCAAGTAGATGAACTAGAAAGTTGTATTCTAAGAAGTAAAGCAGATGTTGTAGTGTTTGATGAAAAATATATAGAAAATATAAAAGAAATACAAAGTAGAAAAAATGTTAAAGCAAATCAGTATATATGTATGAATGAACTTGAAGGATATATAGATATACAACAATTAAAACAAGAAGGATATGAATTAATAGAAAAAGGAAGTAATGAATATATAAGTTCAGAAATTGATTCTGATAAAATGAGTATATTATTATTTACTTCAGGAACAACATCAAAATCAAAAGCTGTTATGTTATCTCAAAAGAACATAGCTTCAAATGTATATGCTATGCAGTTGGTAGAAAGATTTTATGAAACAGATGTAAATTTAGCTTTTTTACCATTTCATCATATATTTGGTTCAACAGAAATGATAGTTATGTTAGCATTTGGATTAGCAACAGCATTTCCAGATGGATTAAGATATGTAGCACAAAATTTAAAAGAATACAAAGTATCAGTATTTGTAGGAGTTCCTTTATTAGTAGAAGCAATTTACAAAAAAGTTGAAAAAGGAATAGAAAAACAAGGGAAGACAGCAACAGTGAATTTTGCTAAAAAGATTAGTAATTTATTGCTGAAATTACATATTGATGTGAGAAAAAAACTATTTAAACAAATATTAGATGAATTAGGCGGGCATATGAGATTTGTTATATCAGGTGGAGCTCCTTTAGATAAGAGAGTAGCTAAAGGATTTAATGAGTTGGGTATCGAATTAGTTCAAGGATATGGATTAACAGAAACTTCTCCTGTTATAGCAGCGGAAAATTATCAAATAAAGAAATGTGGATCAATAGGAATTCCTATGCCAAATGTAGAAATAGAATTTGAAAACAAAGATGAAAAAGGAATAGGAGAATTAAAAGTAAAAGGTCCAAATGTAATGTTAGGTTACTATGAAAATGAAGAAGCAACAAAACAGGTTTTGAAAGATGGATGGTTTTACACAGGTGATTTAGGATATCAAGATAAAAATGGATATTTATTTATAACAGGTAGAAAAAAAGATATGATAGTATTGAAAAATGGCAAAAAAGTATTCCCAGAAGAATTGGAAGTTTTAATTAATAGGCTTGATATAGTAAAAGAATGCATGGTATTTGGAATGCCAAATGAAAGTAATAAAAATGATGTTAAACTTTCTGTAAAAATAGTATATGATAAAGATGTAGCAAAAGAAAAATATCCAAATAGTTCTGAAAAGGACTTAGAACAAATGGTATGGGAACAAATAAAAGAAATAAATAAAACATTTCCACCATATAAATATATTAAAAATTTGATTTTTACAGATAAAGATCTTATAAAAACAACAACTCAAAAAATCAAAAGAAATGAGGAGTTAAAAAATATCCTAAAAGATAAAAATAGTAATTAAAAATTATTTAATGCAAATATATAATAGATAAAAAATAAAGGAGATTTAAAGTGCTTTTAAATTTCCTTTATTTTTAAATTATATTTATCTTCAAAAACTTTTTTCTTGGCAATATATTCTTTTGTTTTAAATCCTTTTACATCAATTACTTCTGTTGAGTTATCTTTATTAAAAACAATAAAATCTGCTTTATATTTTAAGCCTGGTGCTAATATAAAGATTGGTTGTAAGCAAAATCCGTTAATTTCTTTTGCTTGTAACCTAAGTTTTAGTTCACAGTAATAATCTGCTTCTTTTTGACTATCAAAAGTATGGCCATCAACAGCTACTTTATTTGCTCTATATTTACTTTTTCTTTTAGTACCATTTGTAAATTCTTTATAATCTTCTACACTCCAATGTTCCATAAAATCTTCTCCTATGTTAAATTACTAATTGATATTATATATAAAAAGTAAAAAAACTTCAAGAGAAATATACTTTAAGTTTGATTTTCTATACATTAATTAAAAAAATTCTAATTTGAGCTAGGGAAAAGATATATCTTTTTCCTAACTTTTAATAACTAATATAAAAAAATAAATTTGTATCAAATAATAAAAGAATATCATAAAATACAAAGAGGTGTTTTTAGTAATGATAAAATATGAAGAGTTAAATCAAATGCTGGTAAGAAATAAAAAAGTTCCATATCCACCAGTACCTAATCTTTATCCAAATAAAAAATATGCAAATTTAATATATGACAGTTTTGCAGGAGAAGAAGGAGAATTAACGGCAATTACACAATACATTTATGAACATATAGATTTAAAAGATAAAGAAGATGTTAGCAAAATTTTATTAAGTATAGCTATTGAAGAGATGAGACATATAGACATATTAGGAGAAATTTTAATAAATTTAGGAGAAAAGCCAATTTTTAGAAATAGCAACCAAAATCAGTGGACTGCAAAAAATGTAAAATATAAAATAAGAGATTTAAAAGATGCAATGAAAATAAATATTGCTTCTGAGGAAGCGGCAATAAGAGGGTATAGGCAATTAATGAGATATACTAATAATATGTATTTAAGAAGAATATATGAAAGAATTATATTAGATGAAATGACACACTTGGAAATATTTAAAAGGATTTTAGAAAAATGTAACTAAGGGGATGAACCCCTTAGTCATTTGTCATTTGTAATATTAAATTTTCTTAAATAACCAATTTAATATTACAAAATTTATGGTAGAAATAATTAGAATTCTTATAACAGTAGAAGAGATATTTGATAGATGGACAATATTAAAGAAAAATCTAAAAACAGTTAATCCTATAACAAATATCAAAATCATTATAATTGCAAGAACTAACCTGTAAATAGAAAAAGGTAGTTTCGTATCTTCACTTTTTTTAGTTGGGATAAATGTAAGTAAAAGCATTAATCCACATATACCAGTTGAAATTACACATAAGCTTGAAAAATATTCTTCTTCAATAATATTATATTTTTTTAATAATGCTAATGAAAAAATATTAATAACAGCTGTTAATCCTGTAGGCAAAGCTTTTGATATTATATTTTTTAAAAAGTTACCTTTAATTCTTTCTTTATTAGGTTCTAAAGCTAACATAAAAGAAGGGATACCTATTGTTACTAAACTTATTAAACTAAGTTGAATAGGAATAAAAGGATATTCTTCTTTCATAAAAATAAACATTAAAGCAAGTAGGGAAGAATATATAGTTTTTACCAAAAACAATGAAGCTGATCTTTGGATATTATTAATTGTTCTTCTACCTTCTGCGACTATTTTAGGCATAGAGCCAAAGTTGGAATCAAGTAATACAATATTAGAAATATTTTTTGTTGCATCACTTCCATTTGACATTGCTATACTACAATCAGATTCTTTTAGAGCTAAAACATCGTTTACGCCATCACCAGTCATTGCAACTGTCTTTCCATTTCCTTTCATAGCTTGTACCAATTGCTTTTTTTGAATAGGAGACACTCTGCCAAAAATGCAATAATTATCAACAATTTCATTTAAATTAGTATTACTTTCTAATGCTGACATATCAATATATTTATCGTATTTTTTAATACCAACTCTTTTAGCAATTTTAGAAACAGTAATAGGACTATCACCAGAAATTATTTTAATATCAACATTTTGTTTATAAAAATATTTGATAGTATTAGAAGCATTTTCTCTTATTTTATCTAATATAAAAACATACCCAATTAACTCAATATCATTTGGTAAGTTATTTTTTGAATTGAAATTTTCTTTACTATGTGCTAAAACTAAAACACGATAATCTTTTGAATAATCATTAATTGCTTTTTCATATTTTGCAAAATCTTCTTTCAAAACAAATTCAGGTGCACCAATAATATATGTACCTACATCTTTAAAATTAATTCCAGACCATTTAGTTTCAGAAGAAAAAGCTACTTTTTTATTAGGAATAAATTCATGAGTAATATTATTAAAATAATCCTTAATAGCCATAATAGTTGAATTTTCATCTTCTGAAAATTTAGCTATGTTTGATAAAATATTTTTCATATTATTATTATCATTTGCAACTGAAATGAATTTTTTTACTTCCATTGAACCTTCTGTAAGAGTGCCTGTTTTATCTAAGCATAAAGTATCAACTCTTGCTAGAGCTTCAATGCAATATAAATCTTGAACAAGAACTTTTGATTTTGATAATCTTGTAACACTTACTGCTAATACAGTACTTGTTAAAAGTACAAGACCTTCGGGAATCATACCTATTAAAGCAGCAACTGTTTGAACAACAGCTTTATTGAAGGTTATACCATCTATATGTAATTGATTGTAAAATAAAGTTATACCAATTGGAATGATAGCAAAAGTCAAAAATTTAATAATTTTATTTAGAGAAGACATTATTTCAGATTTTGTTTTCTTAATAAGCTTTGCTCCGCTTGAAATTTGAGCAGTATAATTATCATTTCCAATATGTTCTACTTTTGCAACACATTTTCCACTTATAATGTAACTACCAGACAAAAGCATATCTCCAACTTTTTTTGTAATACTATTAGGCTCACCTGTAATAAAAGACTCATTTACTAGAACTGTTCCAGATTTGATAATAGAATCAACAACAACTTGATTTCCAGTAGAAAGATTTATTAAATCATCTAAAACAATATTATTTATATCGATTTCTTTTTTTATTTTATTCCTAATAACGCTAACCCTAGAACTAGACATAATAGAAAGTTTATCAACAACTTTTTTTGAATAAATTTCTTGTATTGTACTAATAGCAGTATTTATAATTACAATTAGTAGAAATAATGTATTTTTATAAGAACCAACAATAAAAATACTAATTGCAAAAGCTAAATTTAAAAAATTAAATAAAGTAAAAAAATTCTCAAATAAAATCTGTTTAATAGATTTAGTAGGTAATGACACATCATGATTAACTAAATCATCATTTATTCTATTTTGTACTTGCTTTTCTGTTAATCCAACATCTATATTAGGTTCATATCTTTTCATATATTTTACTCCTTTTTACAATTGCCATTGGTTCCGGGTTTAAATTGCAATTTTTATTTGTATATTTTATATAGAATATTATTGTAGTAAATTTTATCAGAAATTGTTAGTGAAAGAAAGTAATTATAAAAAATTGACAGATAAAAAATTATATACTATAATAAATTTAGAAAACAAGGAGCCACAAAGTGTGGTACCATAAAAATGCTTTTTAAAGAGTCACATCTCAATGGTTAGCAGAGATGTGATTCTCTTTATATGTAATTATAACTAAAGCTATAATTAAAACAAAAGAGATGATAGTAATAGCTATATTTGCAATTAATGATAAAATCAATAATTGTAATAATGCTGATTCTAACATATGTATCACCTCACTTTCTTTTTTAGAATAGAGATGATACCACACTCTGCTTTTCCTTATTTTCTTCCAAAATTATACATTTTATCTATGTAAAAGGCAACACTTTTTCTAAACATTTATTTGAAAAACATTATAAAAAGAAAGGTATTTAAAATATGAAATGGACTAAGGAACAAGAACAAGCAATATATGAAAAAAATACAAATATTTTAGTTGCTGCAGCTGCTGGTAGTGGAAAAACAGCAGTGCTTGTTGAAAGAATTATAAATAAAATCATTAATGAAAATATAGACATCGATAAATTGCTTGTTGTAACTTTTACAAATGCAGCCGCTTCTGAAATGAGAGAAAGAGTTCTAAATGCTATTTATGAAAAATTGGAAAATGATTCTGAAAATCAAAATTTACAAAGACAAATAACATTATTAAATAAAGCTAGTATTTGTACAATAGACTCATTCTGTTTAGATGTTGTAAGAAATCATTTCTATGAGTTAGACAATGTGTCACCTAACTTTAGAATTGGAGACACAACTGAAATTGAATTATTAAAGCAAGAAATAATAGAAGAAATATTTGAAAAAAAATACGAAGAAGAAGATAAAGATTTTAATACATTAATTAACACATATACAAGTTATAGAGATGACACTCCTTTAAAAGAAATTATTTTAAAAATATATAATTATATACAAAGTAATCCTTTCCCTAAAAAATGGTTAAATGAAAAAATTGAAATGTTTAATTTAGAAGGAAAAAACGAAGAACATAGCGATTTTAGTAATACAATATGGGGAGAAGAATTATTAAAAGAGGTAGAAGAAGAATTAATAGATGATATCACTGCGTTACAAGATATAGAAGAGAGTTTATCATTTGATCCTGAGTTAAATAAATTTTGGCAAACGATCAGAAGCGATATTGATATGTTACAAACCCTAAAAAATAATTTAGACAACTGGGATAGAGCTTATGAGATTAGTAAAAATATTAACTTTGTTACTTGGCCAAGAAAAAAGATAGAATCATCTGTAAAAGAAGAAGCAAAAATCATAAGAGATGATGTAAAAAAGAAATTAAATAAAGTAATAAATAGGATTTTAATTTGTGATTCTGATGAAGCAAAACAAGATATACAAGACATGTATAATGTTTTAGACAAATTAAAATATGTTATATTAGAATTTCAAGAAGAATTTTCAAAAAGAAAAAGAGAAAGAAATATTGTTGATTTTAATGATATAGAACACTTTGCATTAAAAATTTTGTTAAAAGAGACAGATGAAGGGAAAATAGAACCTACAGATGTTGCAAAAAAATATAGAGAAAAATATATTGAGATAGCAATAGATGAATACCAAGATAGTAATTTGGTTCAAGAATATATTTTAAATGCAGTATCTAAAGGTAATAATATATTTATGGTAGGAGATGTAAAACAAAGTATATATAAATTTAGACAAGCAATGCCGGAATTATTCATAGATAAATATAAAAATTATAAAAAAATAGAAGATAAAAAACAAGAAGATAATTTGAAAATAAAATTATTTAAAAATTTTAGAAGTAGAGCAAATGTATTGAAATTTACTAATATAATCTTTCAAGATATTATGAGCAATTTATTAGGAGATATAGAATATAATCAAGAAGAATATTTAAATTTAGGAGCACAATATCCTGAAGTAGAGCAAAACTTAAAAACAGAAATT
>USQA01000038.1 GCA_900556695.1 uncultured Clostridium sp. | reverse complement strand
GCTAGCTTACGGATAACCCGTAAAACCTCGAAAGTTTTAATGAAAAATATTAGTTTTTTATTAGTATATAAGTATTTTAAATTAATAACTTAAAATATTATATATTTTTCACTATTTGCTTAGCCGCTTCTCTTCCAGAACGTGCTGCCCAAGCAACAGTGCCTTTAACTCCTGCTAAATCTCCTCCTGCATAGATTTTTTTATTTGAAGTTTGATAATTATCATCAATCTGTACATTTCCCCATTTGTTTAATTCCAAGTCCAATGTTGATATGAAATTCTCTGGTTTAGAACCTAAAGCCATAATTATATAATCTGCATCAATTGTATAATTGCTTTTATCTATATTAATAGGCACTAACCTTTCTTCTCCATCTCTTTGTATCAAATCTGTTTTTATCAATTCAACTTGTTCAACTCTATTTTTTCCTATGATTTTTACTACATTATTTTGAAATAAAAACTCTATTTTTTCATTTATTGCATCTGATATTTCTTTTTCCTCAGCTGGCATTTGTTCTCTTGCTCTTCTATAAACCACTTTAACACTTTTAGCACCTAATTTTTTTACAGTCCTTGCACAATCCATTGCAACATTTCCACCACCAACTACTATTACCGTCTTATTTGTATAATCCGGATGTAAGTTGTATTCTAATAGCTCATTACCTCCATATACTCCTTGCAATTCTTCTCCTTCTACATTCATTTTTGAGGATACATTTGCGCCAAAACTTAAAAATATAGCATCATATTCTTTTTCTAGTTCACCTATAGTTATATTCTTACCCAATTCTTGATTATATTTTACCTCTATTCCTAATTGTAAAATATTTTCTACTGTTTGTTTTACTTTTTCCTTAGGCAATCTAAATTCAGGAATTCCATATACTAATAATCCACCTAAATAATCATATTTTTCATAAATAGTTACATTTATTCCATCTTTTGCAAGAAAAGCACTACACGTTAAGCCTGCAGGTCCTCCACCTATTACAGCTACTTTCTTTCCAAAATTTTCTTTTCTTTTTAAATTTATATCATCTTTCCATAATTCTAATAATGTAGTCCCTTCTTGTATAACTTTATCAAATACAAACGCTTCTAATTCTCCAATTGAAACAGGATTTCCTTTTATTCCACGTACACATGACCCTTGACATTGCTTTTTATGTGGACAAATTCTACCACATACTCCTGGCAATACAGTTGTTTTTGATAATATTTCATATGCTTCTTTATATTTTTGTTCTTTTATTTTAGAAATAAAATCTGGTATTTGATTTCCTAAAGGACACCCTTTTAAAGAACATGGTTTAATTTTGCAATTTAAGCAATAATTAGCTTTTTCTTCTATTTTTTCCATTTATTAATACCTCTTTATTTTTATACATTTTATAATATTTTATAATTACAAGTCAAACAATCTGACTATTCATTCTTATCTACTTTTTAATACTAATTTTAAATCATTAATAAAATCAATTTTTTTAGTCTCATCTCTAAGCAAAGCTGCCGGATGCCATGTTGGCATATATCTTATCCCCTTTTTTTCTACCCATTTTCCTCTAGATGCTGTAATTCCATATTCTTTCCCCAAAATATTTTTTAATGCCACACTACCAAGTAATACAATTATTTTTGGTTTAACTAACATAACCTGATTTCTTAAATAATTCAAACACGAAAAAGCCTCATCTTCTTCTGGGTTTCTATTAGCAGGGGGTCTACATTTTACAATATTTGCAATATAAACTTCATTTCTTTTTAGTCCTATTGCCTGAAACGCCATATTCATTAGTTTTCCAGCCCTACCTACAAAAGGCTCACCAAGTCTATCTTCATCTGCTCCTGGTCCCTCTCCTATAAACATTATATCTGCATTTTTATTTCCAACGCCAAATACAATATTCTGTCTAGTTTTACATAGTTTACATTTATTACAACCTTTAATTGATTCCTCTAATTCTTCCCATGTTTCAAACATCTTTTACTCCCTTTTTTATAACTTATTACAAATCAAATAATATTCAATTAGAAAACTCAAAACATTATATTATTTAATTTGTTAATTTTTTATTTGACACATTGTTCTATTAATTCAACCTTTTCTTCTTTACTTGTATCTATTCTAGCTTTTGTACCAATTGGAATTGTAGTTTTTCTTTCTATATGTCCAAAATTATTTGATTTTACAATTGGAAAATTACAGTCATCTCCAATAACATCTAATACTATTTTTTCTAAAGACACACCACTTTCATGTTCATAATTTCCTATCCATAATCCTTTTATTTTATCAAACACTCTATTTTGTTTCATAAAATATAAATTATTACTTGTCATAGCTGGATCTGCTTCGAATCCTAATTCTTCTATAAACAAAATCTTATCTGTAAAATCTATTGTATATTTTCCACTTGTCAATCCTCTTATAAGAGATAAATTCCCACCTATTAGTTGACCTTCTACTATTCCTTTTTTTATTGTTTTATATCCACTCTCTTCTTTTCCAAGTTTTAAGTCACCATCTACAAATCTTTTTATTGCATCTTTGTAACTATAATCTGTTTCATCTGTTGCTATTGTTTTAAAATTCGTGCTACTGAATGTTACAAGTCCTGTTTTTTCTGTAATTATATTTGTTAACGATGTTATATCACTATAACCACAAATGATTTTGGGATTATTTTTTATAGTTTCAAAATCTAAATATTCAAATGTGCTATTCGAATTGTTTCCGCCTTTTGCACACCATATCATTTTTATTTCTTTATCTGCAAACATATTATTTATGTCTTCTGCTTTTTCTTTTGCTGTTCCCGTGTATCCATTTGTATTAGAAAATAAATTTTTTGAAAACTTTACTTTAAATCCATCTGCTTCAACTATTTCTTTTGCCCTTTTTATTTCTTCTATATTATCTCCTATAATTGGATTTGATGGCGCTACAACTCCAATTGTATCACCTTTTTTTATCTTGTTTGGAATTATCATTATTCCTCTCCTTTTAAAATATTTAAACGTCCGTCCCCAATGGCAAAAAATTGCCAAAAAGGTCCGTCCCCTATGTCAATTCGATTAATGCTGTTGCTAACCCATATCCTTCTTTTTCTACTCTAAATGAGTGTATTATATCAGAATTACATACACTACATAAACCACTATCTATTATATTTTCTTCTTTTAGTCCTAAATTTTTAAATAATATTCTGTTTATTAATATTGTATCTATATGCCATTTATCTTCTGATGTTTGTTCCATTATATCATTTATTTTTCCTGTATATTCAAATATTTTTTTACATTCTTTTGCTACTTCTTCTCCTACTTCAAAATGACATTTTCTAATGCTTGGACACATACATACAATTAAGTCTTGTGGATTACAATCATATTCTTTTATCATTTTCTTTGCTGCTTTTTCTCCTATTTTTTGAAATGTGCCTTTCCATCCTGAATGCACATTTGCTATTACTTTTTTTACAGGATCAAAAATATATATTAATATACAATCTGCATTTGTTGAACCCAAAGCAATTCCTGGTTTATTTGTAATTAATCCATCTGTTTGATTGTACTCTTCTAAATTAAAATCTGGTTTATCTTCTAATACTTTTTTATTTATTATCTGTATATTGTCCGTATGATTTTGATTTGGTTTTGCCATAGATTTTATATCAATTCCAACCGCACTACCTAACTTTTCATAATCTTTTAATGCTTTTTCTAATTCTTCTTTTTGTAAGTTTTCTTTGTTAGCTCTTGCTGTTCTAAAGTTTTTATCTATACCTAAAGAATAGGCATGTTTTATAATGTCTGAATATTCAAGCAATTTTCTAAATTGTAAATATTCAATTCCATTTTTCTTAATGTGTATTACATTTTTATTTGATAAATCCATTTTATCTCCCTCTCTTGTATTTTTTATCTCTAATTATCCATTTCTTGTTTCATCATCTTTATTAAATCATCTTTTGATTTTTTATCAATATAATTATATTGATTTCCATTTTGCTTTGTATTAAATCCACATATTGATTTATACGAACAATACTCACAAGGAGTCTTTCCCTTTTTGTTATATGGTTTTAAGTCAATTTTTCCACTTAAAATTTCTTTAGAAATATCCTTTATTGTTTTGTCTATATAATCTTGTAATATTTTGAACTGTTCCTTATTAACACCATTTGTCCATTTTTCGTTTACAGTCCCAGATTGAGTAATAGCTGCTGGCACGATTTTTGAACTACCTGTTTTTAATGTGTTGTCATTCATCTTAATAATTTTTACATCTGCTAATATTAAGCCTTTCATTCTGAAATTTTTTCTAATCATATTCTCTATTTCTTCATCTGATACTTTTTTATCTGCTTTAATCATTTGCTCTAATAATGAAAAATAGAAAACACCTGCTGGCATAATATCTTCAGCTTTACAAATAGCATCTGTATAAGTTAAAAGTTGTATTTGTAAACCTGCATACACTTCATTTAAATCAATGTTTTTACTTGATGATTTATAATCTATTATTCTCAAATATTTACCATCATCTGAATCTGCTGTATCAATTCTGTCTATCTTTCCTGTGATTTCAACTTTTTTTCCATTATCTAATTCCAAAACAATTGGAGGATATTTTCCTTTTTTATTAAATTCAATCTCTGTTCCTTCTATATCAAAATCACTATATATTAATGTCTCTATAATATATTTTAATGCTTTACTTACAATTCTTTTTAATCTTTTTACTAAAACTTTATATTTTGCTGTTGCTGTAAATATATAATTTTTGCTTAAATTCAAATTTTTATCAATAATTTGTGAAACAATTTCTTTAATTTTATCTTCTTCAATTTGCGTTAATAATATTTGTTCTTCTCGTACATATTCAAAAAATTCATCTATTGTCTCATGCATAAAAGAACCTGTATTAAAACTTTGTATTTTTAGTTCTTCTTTTTCTTTTAGTTTTAATCCATATTGTAAGTAATATGAAAAAGGGCAACTTCTATATCTTTCTAACTGAGATACACTTGTGTTTAGTTTGTTTCCATATAATTTGTCAATATTTGCTTTTTTTATTTGATTAGGCAAATTACTATATCTTAAACCTTCTAAATCTTCAAATAATTTTTCTTTCCATTCATTTTGAGATTTATAATAGTTATATATTTCATACCAAATTTTATCTATACTTTCTCCGCTTCTAATTTTATCTATGTTTTCTATTAATTCTTCATATGTAACTTCTTTATTAAATAAATCATATTCTTTATTTATAACATCACTTTTTTCTATTAATTTTGGAAACATCTTTTTTATTTTATTTATCAACATAGAAGGTCTTAATGATTTTGATTCACTATCTGTTGATACATATGATAAATATAATTGATTTTCTGCTGTTGTGAATGCTTTGTATATATTAAAATTATCTTCATACAATTGCTCTAATGTTCCCTTTGCTAGTTCTATTCCATCTTGTTTTAATTCTTCTCTATCTAAGTCATTAAAGAAACCTTCATCTTTATTAATGCTTGAAAAACTTCCATCATTTAATCCTATTATAAATATATTTTGTACTTTATGACTTCTAGATCTATTAACATCACCAAAAGTAACTTGATCTTGCGTTCCCGGTATTTTTCCTAGTCCACTATTTTTTAATCCTATTTTTAGAATTTTACTATAATTATCTAATGATATTTTTTCTTCATTAAAAATCAACACTATTTCATCTAATATTTCTATTAACACTTGATAACTAGACTTATATTCATTTGCTAAATCAATATTTTTTTCTTCTTCTAATTTAGAAATCCTAGAAATTACTTTTTCTTCTATTTTTTGATTTTGTATAAATTCATATAAAGATTTTGTTATATTTATTGCTGTCTTCTCTTTTTTTATACTTTCCTTTAGTTCTATTAATGGCATTATAATTTGCTTTCTTAATTCATTTAATCTTTCTACTTCTTGTTTTTTACTTTTATCTTCTACCTCTATATTAAAGTCTTTTTTCCACTTATTTTGTTTAATTCCCCATTTGTTGCAATAATTCTCTAATTTAAATATTTCATCTTCATCAATTTCACAAAATCCTAATTTTATATAACTAAAAACTGATTCACTAGAAAAGTTTCTAACTAAAATCTCTAAAATAGAAAGTACATATTGTATAATTATATTTTGATTCAAATCTCTTTTTTCATCAATAAATACAGGTATTTCATATTGTTTAAAAATAGCTCGTACTAATGAAGCATATGTATCAATATTTTTTGTAATAATAGAAATATCCTTATATCTTATTTTTTTATCTCTTACTAATTTTTTTATTTCTTTTGCAATATTTTCTATTTCTGAGTATGGATTTTTGGCTAAAAATAATTGTATGTTTTCCACATTTTCTTCATATTTTGTGGATTGAATCTCATAAATATTATTAGCCAAGTGCTTTAACTCTTTTGTTTTAAACCTATATTGATCTTTTAAAAATACTGGTTCTTCTAATTTAAAGTTATTTTCATTTACCAAGTCAATTAATTTATATAAAGTAATTTTATTTGAATAATATATATCTGTATCTGGGTTAATTGCAGGATTTAGGTTATCTACGCAAATTGTTATATTAACTTGTTTTGCATGTTTTATTAAACCTTTTATTATCTCATACTCTTGATGAGTAAAACCTGCAAATTCATCTATATATATAATACTATTTTTTATAAACTCAACTTCATCTAAGTGTTTAGCAAGCATTGTTAATAAATCTGTATCATCAATATAATTATCAACTATTTTATTTTCAAAATTTTCATATAATAATATCATATCTGAAAGCTTTGTTTTTAAATAAGCATCTTGAGTTTTTTCCACTTCATCTTTTAAATTATTTATTGTAATTCCATGTTTTTTAAATTCAGTAATTGTTCTAATTACAAGATCTATATTCTCATCAGACTTTCCTAAAAACTCAAGTTCTTTTTTATATTTATTTAATATCGAATATACTAACATAGCTTTGCCACATTTAGATAGGCTTTGTTTTATTTCTCCACTAATATTGCTTAATACTCTATATGCCATTCTAGTTAAAGTAATAACTTCAGCATTAATAACAGCATTTTTATTTACTGCTTCCATAAGTTTTCTTTCTGCTGTAAAAGAAAATTGTTCTGGAGTAATAATAAAAATACTTTCTTTTTTATCTATTAACTTAGCAATTTCAGAAAAACAAAATTGACTTTTGCCACTTCCTGGTTTTCCATAGATAATTCTTAATCCCATTTTTACGCTTCTCTTCTCCAATAAAATAAATATTGTTGTGCTAATCCTGCTAAATTTCCAAATTTTTCTTCAGCAATTTTTTCTATTTGTTTTTTACTTACTTTTGTTTCATCTTCTTGTTTTATATATAAATCATTCATAACTCTTCTTACCCAAACATCAATTGGAAACACTTCAAATCTTTTTAATGTTGAAAACAATAAAATACAATCTGCAACTTTTGGTCCAACTCCAGATAGTTTAAGTAGCTCTTCTCTTACTTCAATAGTATTAGAATTATTCTTCAACTTTTCCAAGTCAATATCTTTATTTAATATCATTTGTGTTGTTTCATATAATCTTATATCTCTAAATCCTAATCCTAATTTTCTATAATCTTCTACCGTAACATCTTTTAATTGTTCATGTGTTGGAAAAGTATAGTATTCTTTTCCATTAAAACTTATTTCACTACCATATTTTTTAGATAATCTTTCAATAATTCCTTTTATTCTAGGAATATTATTATTTGCAGATATTATAAAAGAAATAATAGTTTCCCATAAATCTTGATTTAAAATTCTTATTCCTTTTCCATATAAAACACTTTTTTTCATATTTTCATCAATTTCAGATAATGTTTCTTTTATTCTTTCATAATCTCTATTTAAGTCAAAATAATCGTATATTATATCTTCTATATTTCCATCACAAATTCCTTTAAAATTTATGTTCTTTCCATCTCTTTTAACGTTTAATATATTTTTTCCAAACACTCCTGTATAGCTTCCATCTTCTTCAATATTCCATCTAAAACATTGCCCACAGTCAAATATATCTTTTAGCTCAAAAGATTTTGGATTTTTTAATGTATATATTTGTTCTATCATAATTCTTTCTCACTTTTCATATAATATATATAAATTATATCACATAATATAGTCAACATTCAATAAATATAAATGCCAATATATGAAATATTAAATATGCAAAAAAATATCTATTTAAAAGCAAGTTCGACCTAAAGCATTTATTTCTTTATATATTTATAGTGTGTATATATAATTTGAATATTTGCAAGTCTTAAACGCCTTGGAGAACGAACCTTTTAAATAGATATCTTTTTGCATAGTTTTAACAGATTAGTATTAATATTGCTTAATTTTAGGATTACTCTTGACTGTTTTATGTTTCCATTCTATAATGTCAAAAGGAGGATGTTATGTATAATAATAAAGAAATCAATGATTTCAGAACCAAGTTATCAAAAATAATATTTTCAGATTTTCCTGGATTACAAATATATCCCAAGGAATATTATACAAATGTTATTTCACACTACTTTGAATCTCATCAATCTCCATTTGCATATATTTATGGAGATTTTAATAAATTAAGAGCTATAAATGATTTATACGGTAAAGAAGCCGGAGACGAAGCTTTAAAAAACGGATTAAAAATCATAAAAAATTGTTTACCAAATAATGCTTTAATATCTAGAATCGGTGGAGATGAAATTTCAATAATTATCCCAAATTCTAATAAAGAAGAAGCATTAGAATATAAAAAGAAAATCGAAAACACATTCAAAGAATATAATAAATTTTCAACAGGTTTATCTATTACACTTGCAGTTGAAGATTCAACTAATCATAATATACATGAATTAGAACATTTGACTGAAAATCAAGTATCTAGAAAAAAGAATTCTAGAAATCCTAAATCTTTCGCGTCAAATCTTCCGTCAAATGATTCTCTATCTTTGCAGATTCCAGACAATATTAGTAATGAAGAATCCAAAAAATGGGAAACATTAAATTCATATATAAATATGTCTATAGAAAATCATTTAACTGATATACGACCTTCTAAAAAGTTCACGTACAATATAGAAGATTTTAAGAATGAAATATTTTATCTAATTGATTGTTTAAAAGATTATATAGAAACTAGTATAAAAAGTGGTAAATCTAGTAAATCTCTTTCTCTAGAGGATAACGATTTAAATCAACCTTCAATACCAGCTTCTAATAAAACAATATCATTAGTTCACTCCTTAC
>USQA01000037.1 GCA_900556695.1 uncultured Clostridium sp. | reverse complement strand
AATACATAGAAAAAATAAAAAAAATAAATTTAAATAAAAATTTAAAATATTCTATTTTAACAATGGGATGTCAATTAAATGAAAATGACTCAGAAAAATTATGCGGTATGTTAGAAGAAATGGGATATACCAAAACAGAGAATCAAAAAGAGGCTGATATAGCCTTATTTAATACATGTTGTGTTAGAGAAAATGCTGAAGATAAATTATTTGGAAAATTAGGAGAGTTAAAAAGAATAAAAGAAGAGCGTGGAACAATAATTGCTGTTGGTGGATGTATGATGCAGGAAAAACATATTACAGATAAAATAAAAGAAAGTTATCCATATACAGATATAATATTTGGAACACATACATTGCATAAATTCCCAGAGGATTTATACAAAGTGATGGAAGAAAAGAAAAAACTAGAAGATGTTCTAGATATAGATGGAAAAGTATATGAAGGCTTACCAATAAAAAGAGATAGTAGTATAAAAGCATCTGTAACAATAATGAATGGATGTAACAATTTTTGCAGTTATTGCATAGTTCCATATGTGCGTGGAAGAGAAAGAAGTAGACAGCCAAGAGATATAATAGAAGAAGTAAAAGAATTAGCAAAAGATGGATATAAAGAAATAACACTATTAGGTCAAAATGTAAATTCATACTTAAGGGTAGAAAGAGAAAAAGGCATTGAATTTGAAGAATATGATGGAGTAAATTCATTTGCAACATTATTAAAAGCAGTAAATAAAATAGATGGAATAGAAAGAATAAGATTTGTATCGCCACACCCAAAGGATTTTACAGATGATGTAATAGAGGCAATAGCAAATTGTGATAAAGTATGTAAATTAGTACATTTACCATTACAATCTGGAAATACAAAAGTGTTAAAAGAAATGAACAGAAAATACACTAAAGAACAATATTTAAATTTAGCAGAAAAGATGAAAAAGAAAATACCAAATTTAACATTATCAACAGATATAATAGTTGGATTTCCAGGAGAAACAGACGAAGAATTTGAAGATACTTTAGATGTTGTAAAAAAGGTTAAATTTGAACAAGTATATATGTTTATATATTCAAGAAGAGTTGGAACACCAGGGGATAAAATGGAAAATCAAGTTCCAGAGGAACAAAAACATGTAAGATTTAATAAATTAAAAGCTTTAGTTGAAAGTCAAATTGCAGAAAATAATCAAAAATATGTTGGAACAGTTCAAAAAGTTTTGGTTGAAGGAACTAGTAAAAATAATGACAAGATGCTTACAGGTAGAACTGATAGTAACAAAGTTGTTATTTTTGAAGGAGATAAAAGTTTAATTGGAAATATGGTTGAACTAAAAATTGTTTCTGAACATATGTGGTATTTAAAAGGAGAAAGAAAAGGAGAAGAATAAATATGGCAGAATATTCACCTATGATGCAAAAATATCTTGAAACAAAAGAACAATACAAAGATTGCATTTTGTTTTATCGTTTAGGAGATTTTTATGAAATGTTCTTTGATGATGCAATTACTGTCTCAAGAGAACTTGAATTAACTTTAACTGGAAAAGATTGCGGACAAGAAGAAAGAGCACCAATGTGTGGTGTTCCACATCATGCTGCAGACTTATATGTTTCAAAATTAATAGCAAAAGGACATAAAGTGGCTATATGTGAACAATTAGAAGATCCTAAAACATCAAAAGGAATAGTTAAAAGAGGGGTTATTAGAGTTGTAACTCCAGGAACACTTGTTGATAGCAATATGTTAGAAGAAAGAAAAAATAATTATATAATGTCTATATTTAAATCTGGAATTTATTTTGGAATAAGTGTATGTGATATTTCAACAGGAGAATTTTATTCAGCAGAAATAAAAGACAATAATAATTTTCCAATGCTATTAGATGAAATTGCAAGGTATACACCATCAGAATTAGTTATTAATTCTATGATGGCTGATTGCACAGAAGAAATAGGAAAAATAAAAGAAAGATTTGAAAACATATATATAACTAAATTTAATGACAAATTCTTTACAAATGAATTAAATAATCTAAATTTAAGATTTAATATAATAGATACAAATTCAAAGAAAATAGATAATTTAGAAGATAGAAAATTAGCTATTAGCTCTATAAATAGTTTAATAGAATATATTGAAGAAACACAAAAAACGAGTTTAGATCATATTAATAAAATTGTAGTATATCAACTTTCAAGATATATGGCTTTAGACATTAATGCTAGAAGAAATTTAGAAATAACTGAAAAAATGAGAGATAAGTCTAAAAAAGGAACATTACTTTGGGTACTTGATAAAACTTCAACTTCTATGGGTGGAAGATTACTTAGAAGATGGTTAAATGATCCACTTATAGATGTAAAAGAAATTAACAGAAGATTAGATGCAGTAAAAGAATTAAAAGACAGTATTATATTAAGAGGAGATATTATAGAAAACTTAAAAAAAGTATATGATATCGAACGTTTATCAGGTAAGATGGCTTATGGAAATGCTAATGCTAGAGATATGGTTACATTAAAAAATTCCTTATTCAAATTACCAGAAGTAAAAATGTCTTTAAAAGATTGCAAATGTGAATTATTAAAAGATTTATATGAAAATTTAGATGAATTACAAGATATTTATGAATTAATTGATAATTCTATTGTAGATGATCCACCTATGACAGTTAAAGATGGAGGAATAATAAAATTAGGATATGATGAAGATATAGACAAATTAAAAACTGCTCAAACAGAAGGAAAAAATTGGTTAATAAAATTAGAAGCAGAAGAAAAAGAAAAAACAGGAATAAAAAATTTAAAAATAGGATTTAATAAAGTGTTTGGATATTTCTTAGAAGTTACTAAATCTAATTTGGATTTAGTACCAGATACATATATAAGAAAACAAACATTAACAAATGCAGAAAGATATATAACAGAAGAATTAAAAAATTTAGAAAATCAAATATTAGGCGCAGAAGAAAAAGTTGTTGTTCTTGAATATGAAGCTTTTACAAAAATAAGAGAAGAAATTTCAAAAAATATAGTAAGGCTTCAAAAAACAAGTGAAATAGTATCAACATTAGATGTTTTAACATCATTTTCACAAGTAGCAGAAGACATGAATTATTGTATGCCAGAAGTTAATTCAGAAGGAACTATAAACATAGAAAACGGTAGACATCCAGTAATTGAAAAAATGCTAGGAGCAGGAAGCTTTGTTGAAAATGATACATATTTGGACAAAAACGATAATAGATTATCAATAATAACAGGACCTAATATGGCAGGAAAATCTACATATATGCGTCAAGTTGCATTAATTACATTAATGGCACAAGTTGGAAGTTTTGTACCAGCAACATCAGCTAAAATAGGAGTAGTAGATAAAATATTTACAAGAGTCGGAGCATCAGATGACTTAAGTATGGGACAAAGTACTTTTATGGTAGAAATGATGGAAGTTGCGACAATACTAAAAGAAGCAACATCAAATAGCTTAGTTATATTAGATGAAATAGGAAGAGGAACATCAACATATGATGGATTATCAATAGCATGGGCTGTTGCAGAATATATAGCAGATAAAACAAAATGTGGAGCAAAAACATTATTTGCAACACATTACCATGAATTAACAGAACTAGAAGAAAAGCTAGAAGGTGTTAAAAATTATAATATAGCAGTAAAAGAAAAAGGTGAAGATATAATCTTTTTAAGAAAAATTTTAAGAGGTGGAACAGATGAAAGTTATGGTATACACGTTGCTCGTCTAGCAGGAGTACCAAAAGCTGTAACACAAAAAGCAGATGAAATTTTAAAAGGATTAGAAAGAAAAAATATAATGACAGGAAAAAAACAAGAAAAGCAAAATAAAAAACAAGTAGAAGGTCAATTTGACATGTACAATTATAAATTAGCTGAGATAGCACATGAAGTTGATAAAATAAACTTAAATGAGTTAACACCTATAGACGCTCTAAATACTTTAGTTAGAATAAAAGAAAAAATGAAGTAGAAATATTTGGAGTTTTAGATTTTGACAAGTTTGTAATTGAAACAAAGAATTTAAACAACACATAAAAAGTAAAATAGAGGTTCTAAGAACCTCTATTTTAAAATTATATCTCAATCTTAGGCTGATACTTCTCAAGCCACATATTAACCTGGCAGAGATATGCCATAAGTTGGGGACCGGTCATTAACTGACCAAACCAAGGTCTTGTAAAAGCTTTACCATCTGTTTTTAATATTTCTAATATATATTCTCTGTTTAATAAATTATTTATAGGAGCATTTGGTTTATTCATTATTTGGGTTAGCATTTCCTTTACTTTAGCTAAATAAGTTGGATTATGAGTTTTAGGATAAGGTGATTTTTTTCTATCTACTATTTCATTTGGCAATAAATCTTTTACAATATAACGAAGTAAACCTTTTTCACGTCCATTTAAAGCTTTCATCTCCCAAGGCACATTCCACATATATTGAACTAATCTATAATCACAAAATGGAACTCTAAGTTCTAATCCATTATACATAGACATTCTGTCAGACCTATCAAGAAGTGTTTGCATAAACCAATTCATTGTTAGATAAGTTATTTTTCTTTTTTCAGAAGTTTCTTTAGAATCTGAGTCTATAAATTCTATTTCTGATAAACTTTGATTATATCTGTAATCTACATAATCTTTTAAATTTATTTTACTAGAAATACTAGGATTTAGAAGTTTTTGTCTTTCATCTAACGCGATAGACCATGGAAAAGTATTGCTATTTAAAGCATCTTCACGGAAAAACCATGGATAACCTGCAAAAATTTCATCAGAACATTCACCTGATAAACAAACTGTAGCATCATTTTTTATATTTTGGCAAAATAGTAGAAAAGATGAGTCAACATCTGCCATTCCAGGAAAATCTCTTGCAATCATTGCATTTTCTAAGTTATTAGCAAGTTCAGGTGTATCTATTACAATTTGATGATGATTTGTTTCAAATTTCTTTTTCATTAGTTCTATATAGTAATTATCTGAATTGGGTTGAAAATCACTTTTAACAAAGTTTTTGTCATTATCAACATAGTCAACAGAGAAAGTATCTAAAGGTGGCAATCCATTATTTTTACAATAATTGCTTGCATATGCAACTATAATACTAGAATCTAAACCTCCGAGACAACATAACACCTAAAGGAACATCTGATATTAATTGTCTTTGTATAGAATCATCTAATAAATAATGAATTTTTTCACATGTAGCTCCTAAACTATCAGAATGTTTTTTTGTTTCTAATTTCCAATATCTACTTGTATGGAAACCAGAATAATTATATATAGCAAAATGAGCAGGTTTTATTTCAAAAATATCTTTAAATATAGTAGTTCCAGGAGTGTGACTTGGTCCAATGCCAATAAGTTCTCCAATACTTTCAGAATTTAATTTTAGTTCTATTCCAGGGTATCTAAGCAAAGCTTTTATTTCAGAAGAAAAGATTAATGTATTATTATATAAAGTATAAAATAAAGGTTTTATTCCGAAATGATCACGTGCTAAAAATACTTCTTTTTTATTACTATCCCAAATTGCAAAAGAAAAAATACCATTTAGATGTTTTACTACATCTTTTCCATAATGGATATAACTTTTTAGTAGTATTTCTGTATCGCAATGTCCATTAAAAGAGAAACCATTCTCCCTTAATGTTTGTTTTAGTTCTTTAGTGTTATATATTTGCCCATTATAAACAATAACATAATCACCATATTCATATTTTTCTATCATAGGTTGTTTACCGTCCGTTAGGATCTAGAACAATTAATCTTTTGTGTCCAAGTGCTACATGTTCATTTATGTAATAGCCATCCTCATCTGGTCCTCTCTTAGAAAGATATTCATTCATTTTTTTTAATTCAGCTTTTTTATCTAATATATTTTGTTTATAATTTACAAAGCCAACAAATCCACACATAATTTACCTCCCAAAAATAGTTTTCTTAATATTTTATGCAGAAAATAGAAAAAGATTTATTGATTTTACAAAAAAGATGTAGTAAACTATAAATATATGTAATATAGTTGGAGGAAAAAATGTATTTAAAAAACGCAGTAAAACACTTTAAATTAATAACAAACCATAAATGGATTGTATTCAAATTATGTTGTAAGGTGGGAGAACCATGGAGAGGATTTTGGCATGATATTTCAAAATATTCACCAACTGAATTTGGAGAAAGTATAAAATATTATGTTGGAACACATTCACCAATTACAGAAGCTAAAAAAGATAAAGGATATTCAGAAGCTTGGTTACATCATAAAGGAAGAAATAAACATCATGCAGAATATTGGAATGATGACAGAGCACCTGATCCAACACCTGTTATACCATATAAATATGCTGTTGAAATGTTGTGTGATAAATTAGCAGCAGGAATGGTCTATGAAGGAAAGAATTGGACAAAAGAATACGAGTATGGATATTGGAATAAAGAAAAAGATAAAATAAAAATGAATGACAAAACCAAAGATTTTATTACTGATGCTTTAAAACAAGTTGCAGATAATGGAATTGATGCTACATTTAAAAAAGAGAATATTAGAGCAATATATAAAAAGTATTGTGAATAATGTTTTCTAAGTATTGACAAAAAAATAAAATACTTGTATAATAATACAGTGACTATAAAAACGAAAAAATAGAAAAAGATATAAATAATATATCTAAAACAAGGAGGGAATACAAATGGCACAACCAAAAAGAAGATGGTCAAAAGCAAGAACACATTCAAAAAGATCAACATGGAAAAAAGAAAATCCTACATACACAAGCTGCCCACATTGCCATGAACCAGTAATGCCACATAGAGCTTGTAAGAATTGTGGATATTATGACGGAAAAGAAGTAATATCAAAAAAAGAAACTGAAAATGCGTAATAGAGTAGCACTTATATAAAGGTGCTATTTTATTATATTATAGGAAAGTTCTAAAGCTTTCCTGTTTTTGTTTTTTAGCATTGACAAAAAAATCTAAATAAGTTAAACTTTAAATATAAAAAATATATATAAAGAAGGTAATAATATGTTAGAAAAATTTTTGAAAAAATCAGGATGGACAGATCTAATTTTATCACTTATATTTATTATTTTTGGAATAATACTTATTGCAAATCCAGAGGTAGTAATGGCTTCAATTTCAATTATTCTAGGAGTAATATTTATTGTTTTAGGAATAATAAAAATAGCTAACTATTTTTATACAAGCAAAATGGACAACTATTTTTTAGCAGTTGGAATTATTTCGATAATAATAGGAATAGTTATAATGTTTTTTTCAGATGTTATAGCATCATTTTTTAGAATTTTAATTGCTGTATGGATAATATATAGTGGAATAATGAATTTACAAACAACTATATCATGGAAAGACTACAAATCTAAATTATGGATATTTAGCATAATTTTATCAATATTAACACTTCTTGCAGGTATTTATATATTGGTTAATAGTGGAGCTATATTCCAAACAATTGGAGTTATAATTTTAGGTTATGGAATTATGGATGTTATTGAAAATATTATATTTATAAAAAAGGTAGATAATTATTTAAAATAATTAGTAAAGAATATCTTATGAAATATGTAATTTGTTTTATATATTTTCATAAGATATTTTTTTTATAAAGAAACAGCACTTTTGTAAAAATATTACTATATACCAAAAAAGTAATATTAGAATATAAAATGTTTGAAAATAAGGGAGGAAAAAATGAAAGATTTAGAAACCGAAAGGACAATAATAAGAAAATTTAGAATTGAAGATGCAGAAGATATATATAATAATATAGCAACTATAAAAAAACTAGAAGATTGTTATAATTATAATATGCATAAAAATGTTGAAGAAACAAGAGGTATTATATTGTCATCTATTAAAGAATATGAACTAGGTGAACCAATATGGGCAATTGAAGAAAAAAAGTCTGGTATAGTTGTAGGGTATATAAAAGCTACAGAGATATCTAAAGAAAATGGTAGATGTAATTTGAATTTTGGCATAGGACTAAAATGGCTAAAAGATAAATTATTAGAAGAAGCTATAGAAGAAACAATGAATTATTTGATGTATGAAGAAGGTATTTCAATTATTATTTGCAAGTTTTATGATAGTAATGAATTTATAAAAAAAACGAGAAATAATATTTTAAAAAATATTGGAATGAGACAAGAAGCAATATTAAGAAATAGAAAAATAAATAATAAGACAGGAAAGCCAGAAAATTTAATTATTTTTTCTATTACTAAAGAAGAAATGCAAAAACAAAAAGTTAGTTAAATAAGAATAAAATTAATTAAATAAATTAAAGTATTTTTACAATAGAAGTTTTTGTCGAAAACTTTTTAAAGTTCGACAAAACTTCTATTTTTTTACTCTTGGAAAATAATGGAAAATAAATTATAATACCAAAAGAAAAACTAAAAGGAGGAAAATATGGAATCAAAATTTTATGAAAAGGACAAGCTTCTAGTTTTTAAAATCACAGATGAAATTGATGAATGTAGTGTTCAAAGGATAAGGGGGAAAGCTGATTATGAAATTGAGAGATATATGCCTGAAAGAATTATATTTGATTTTAATAATGTTACTTTCATGGATAGTGCGGGTATAGGTCTGATTATAGG
The DNA here is from genome assembly GCA_900556695.1 of uncultured Clostridium sp. Classification (GTDB taxonomy): domain Bacteria; phylum Bacillota; class Clostridia; order TANB77; family CAG-508; genus CAG-269. The sequence goes on along the minus strand of USQA01000037.1, from coordinate 731 downwards.
TAGGTACAAATTTGCAAATATGTTAGGAGCAAAACTAGAAATAGCAAATTTAACACGGAAGTGTTGAAAGAATATTTGAAATGAGCGGACTATTACGATTAATACCAGTTACAGAAAATATATAAATCGTAAAATAAAAGATGAACAAAAATACTTGTTCAAGAAAGGAATAAAAATGAAAAGAAATTTTGATAATGAAATGAAATTAGAATTTCTAAATAAAGGAGCAAATGAAGCATTTGCAAGAATTACAGTTGCAGCATTTGCATCACAATTAGACCCAACAATAGAAGAATTAGCAGACATAAAAACTGCAGTATCTGAAGCTGTTACTAACTGCATTATACATGGATATGAGGATAAACAAGGAATAGTAAAAATAAAAGCAAAATTAAAACAAAATCAAATAATAATAGAAATATCAGATCAAGGTAAAGGAATAGAAAATATAAATATTGCAAAAGAGCCACTATATACAACAAAACCAAATTTAGAAAGATCTGGAATGGGATTTACAATAATGGAAAGTTTTATGGATGAAGTAAATATTGAATCTGTGGTTGGATTAGGGACAAAAATAACTATGAAAAAATTAATAAAAAGACCTGAAGAAAAAGAAGAAAAAGAGCTGGTAAAGGCAGCCGTAGTACAGTTCTTAAAGGAGAATCTTGATATGGAAGAGGAAGATTTTCTCTCAGCAGAACTGGAGATCGTGCCGGCAGGAAAGGCAA
>USQA01000036.1 GCA_900556695.1 uncultured Clostridium sp. | reverse complement strand
CTACTGCTTCATATATTACTATTCCTGTTGATACAGAGGCATTTAATGATGTTACTTTTCCTTTCATTGGAATTTTTACTAAAAAGTCACAGTTTTTTCTTACCTTTTCGCTCATTCCGTTTCCTTCATTTCCTATAACAATTCCAAGTGGTCCTGTTAAATCTTGGTCATAATAGTATTTTTCTGTGTTTATGTCTGTTCCACATATCCATAACCCTTCATCTTTTAGTTTTTGAATTGCATCTGATATGTTTGTAACTCTTGCTATATGCATGTGTTCTACAGCTCCTGCTGATGTTTTATTTACTGTGCTATTTACTGCAGCTGCTCTTCTTTTTGGTATTATAACACCATGAACTCCGGCTGTTTCTGCTGTTCTTATTATTGATCCTAAATTATGGGGGTCTTCTATTCCATCTAGTATTAATACAAATGGCTCCTCATTTTTTTCTTTTGCATAGTCTATTATGTCTTCTATTTCACAGTATTCAAAAGGTGGAACTATAGCAATGACCCCTTGATAATTTTGGTTTTGTGCCATTTCATCCATTTGTCTTTTGTCTTTTTCTACTATTATTATTCCTTTTTCTTTTGCTATTGCTATTATTTTATTTATAGAACCATGTCTTTCCCCTTTGGCTATAAATATTTTGTTAATATCTTTTCCGCTTTCTAATAATTCTAATACTGAATTTCTTCCTTCTACTTGATCATCGTAATTTTTTTCTTCTTTATTTTCATAATTTTCCTTTTTAATTTTTCTATTGTTTTTTTGATTATAGTTATTTTTCATTTTCTACCTCTCTACTTTTTATATTATTTCTCCAAATTTTTCAAAAAGTGTCCAAAAAGAACCGTCCCTTTTGGACACTTTGGTCATTATTCATCATCTAATTTTAGTACTGATAAAAATGCTTCTTGTGGCACTTCTACATTACCAATTTCACGCATTTTTTTCTTACCTCTTTTTTGTTTTTCAAGAAGTTTCTTCTTTCTAGTAACATCTCCACCATAACATTTAGCGAGTACATCTTTTCTCATTGCAGATATTGTTTCTCTTGCTATTATTTGTCCTCCAATTACTGCTTGGATTGGTATTGTAAATAATTTTCTTGGTATAACTGTTTTTAGTTTTTCTACCATTTTCTTTCCTCTATCATATGCTCCATCTTTATGAACAATAAAACTAAGTGCATCAACTATTTCACCATTTATATAAATATCTAATTTTACTAGGTTTGATTTTCTATAATCTTTAAATTCATAATCTAATGATGCATATCCTTTTGTTTTAGATTTTAAATTATCAAAGAAATCATAAATAATTTCATTTAGTGGCATTTCATATATTAAAGTAACTCTATTTTCATCTAAATATTTCATATCTATATAAATTCCACGTCTTCTTTGACATAGTTCCATTATATTTCCAACATATTCTTTTGGTGTTAATATATTTGCAGTAACATATGGTTCTTCTATATATGATATTTCTTGTGGTTTTGGTAGTTCTTCTGGGTTATATAATTCTATCATTTCTCCATCTGTTTTGTATACTTTATAAATAACAGATGGTGCTGTAGTTATTAATCCTAAATCAAATTCTCTATCTAATCTTTCTTCTATTATTTCTAGATGCAATAGTCCTAAAAATCCACATCTAAATCCAAAACCTAATGCTGCTGAAGATTCTTTTTCATATTCTAATGCTGCATCATTTAATTGTAACTTTTCTAAAGCTTCTTTTAGTTCTTCGTATTGACTTCCATCAATTGGATATAATCCACAATATACCATTGGTGTTACTTTTTTATATCCTTTTAATGGTTCATCTGCTGGATTATTGGCAACAGTTATTGTATCACCAACATGAATATCTGATAATTTTTTTATACTAGCAGCAACATATCCTACTTCTCCTGCTTTTATCTCATCTGTTGGCATATAAGAACCTGGAATAAAATATCCTACCTCAGTAACTGTAAAAACTTTATTTGCTGCCATTAATTTTATTTCATCACCTACTTTGACAGTTCCATCTACAACTCTAACATATGCAATAGCACCTTTATAACTATCATAGTATGAGTCAAATATCAAACATTTTGTTTTAGCATTTGAATCCCCCTTAGGAGCTGGTAAATCTGTAACAATTCTTTCTAAAACTTCTTCTACATTTAATCCTGACTTTGCAGAAATACAAGGACTATCTTCTGCTGGTATTCCTATTATATCTTCTATTTCTTTTTTTACCTCTTCTACTCTGCTATTTGGTAAATCTATCTTATTTAATACAGGTAAAATTTCTAAATTGTTATCTATTGCTAAATATACATTTGCAAGCGTTTGTGCTTCAACTCCCTGACTTGAATCAACAACTAATATAGCCCCATCACATGCTGCTAAGCTTCTTGACACTTCATAATTAAAATCAACATGCCCTGGAGTATCTATTAAATTAAAAGTATATTCATGTCCATCTTTAGCCTTATAAATCATTCTAACAGCTTGTGATTTAATAGTAATTCCTCTTTCTCTTTCTATCTCCATATTATCTAAAACTTGACTTTCCATTTCTCTTTTAGATAATACTCCTGTCATTTCTATTAATCTATCTGCAAGTGTTGATTTTCCATGGTCTATGTGAGCAATGATACTAAAATTTCTTATATATTTTTGCTTGTTTTCCATTATTCCTCCTACCCTGTGTTCTCTTTGCTGTTTGTATGTTGTTATTTTAACACACAAATGAAAAAAGCTCAATACTTAGATCAATAAGTTGTATTTTTTATATTTAAAACAAAAAAAGATATACAATAAAAAAGTAAGTTCGACCTGAGCATTTATTTTTGCTTGTATTTATAGTGTGTATATGCAATTTGAATATTTGCAATCTTAAACGCCTTGGAGAACGAATCTTTTTTATTGTATATCTTTTTTATTTTATGTCTTTTTTAATTTTTTAATATGCTAGAATTAAGATTTTAAATTAATATAAATCTTTTCTCATTTCTTTTATTAATTTACAACTTTCATCTAATTTTTTCTGTTCTTTTTCATTTAATTCTAATTTAACTAACTCTCTTACTCCATTACTATTTATTATAGCTGGTACTCCTATATAAATATCATCTTGTCCATATTCATTTTCTAAGTAAGTAGATACTGTTAATATTGAATTTTCATCGTCTAACACTGCTCTAACTAATCTATTTAAAGCCATACCAATTCCATAATAAGTAGCTTTTTTCTTTTCTATTATTTCATATGCTGCATTTACAACATCTTCATGTATCTTTCTTAAATCTTCCATAGGTTTGTTATTATCTTTCATAACATCCTTTATTTTTTTACATCCTACATAAGCATGATCCCAAGGAACAAATGATGAATTCCCATGTTCTCCCATTATATACGCATGTACATTTTTACTTGATACATTCAAATATTCTGCCATTAAATATCTTAATCTTGCTGTATCTAAAACTGTTCCTGAACCTATAACTTTATTTTTAGGCAATCCAGATTCTTTAGCTACAACATATGTCATTACATCTACAGGATTACTTGCAACTATAATAACTCCATTAAATCCACTTTTCATTATATTTTGTGTTATTTCTTTCATCATTTTAGCATTTATAGTTGTAAGTTCTAATCTGCTTTGTCCTGGTTTTTGATTGATTCCTGCTGTTATTACAACAATTTCTGCATCTTTACATTCATCATATTCTCCTGCTTTTATGTTCATTTTTTGTGGAGCAAATGGTAAACCATGTGATAAATCCATTTCTTCTCCTATTGTTTTATCTTTATTTATATCTATTAGCACAAGTTCTTTTATTCCGCCTCTATTTAGCATTGAATATGCCATACTCATACCAACAAAACCTGTTCCTACTAATACAATTTTTTCTTTTTTCATAATTATTCCTCCTCTGTTCTTTTAATCCATTTAGTATTATATCACTTTTTTTCTTCTTTTAAATACTTTTATCTAAATATTTATACAAATTAAAAATCTATAACATTTTTTATATGATGAACAAAATATTTATTATTTTTATTATAAATTTCAATAACATCTATTCTTATAAAATTATTTTCTAGTTTATTAAGAAATAAGTAATACTTAATTGTTTTTAGCATATGTTTTCTTTTTAAATATGTAATTGCATCTATTGGAGCACCATAATTACTATTAGTTCTTGTTTTTACTTCTACAAATACAATCTCATTTTTATCTTTTGCAATTATATCTATCTCACCTTGTTTGCATCTAAAGTTTTTCTTAATAATTTGGTAGCCATTTTCTACTAAGTATTTATTAGCTATTTTTTCACCAATTTCACCTACAATATGTCTTTTATACACTTAACACCTCACATAATTATTTCCAGGCAAACTTTTTATATAACCTTTTAATTCTAAAATAATCAATTTTTGATTAACATTTGAAATTCCACACTTACTTTTCATAGCAATATAATTAATGTTTTTAGGCACATATGATATCAAATTATAAATTTCTTTTAACTCTTCATCAATTTGACTTTGCTCATCTTCTTCATATTTTTCTGTTTTTTCTAACTCTTTTTTCAAATCAATATCTTCTACAACTTTTATATCATTTTCTATATTTTTATCTTTTGGAGATTTTATTTCTAATTCATCTAATATTTCTTTAGAATCTGTTACTAATTTTGCACCTAATTTTATTAAATTATTACTACCAACTCCATTTGTTTCCCCTATGTCCCTTGGTAAACAAAATACTTTTCTATTTTGTTCAAATCCATATTTAGCAGTAATTGTAGTTCCGCTTCTAAACTTTGCCTCTGTAACTAGTACACCTAAAGAAATCCCACTAATTATTCTATTTCTCTTAGGAAAATTTTTCATACAAACCTCAGCATTTGGCTCATATTCAGAAATCACACAACCATTATTTTCTAATATTAAATTAAATAACTCCATATTTTCTTTAGGGTATATATTATTTAATCCACATCCTAACACTGCAATTGTGTTTCCCACACATTTAGTTGCAATCTCATGTGCTACAGAATCTATACCAATTGCCAATCCACTTACTATAGTAACATTGCTATTAGCAATCTCTTTTGCAAATTTTTTAGTATATTTTATTCCATAATTAGTACACTTCCTAGAACCTACTATTGCAATTGAATTATTATTTAATAAATCTATATTTCCTTTCACATATAATTTTTCAGGCGGATTCTTTATTTTCAATAATCTCTTTGGATATTCATTATCTGTAATTTGTATTGTTTTCATTTATCCCTCAATTCTTCCAATATTTTTTATCTAAACTTCTATATTGTATAGCCTCAGCTAAATGATTTATTTCTATATTCTCTTTATTATCTAAATCAGCTATAGTCCTAGCAACTTTTAATATTTTTCCATATGCTCTAGCAGACAACCCTAAATTATTAAAAGCCATTTCTAAAAGCTTCTTTTCTTCATTATTTAAAACACAATACTTTTCAATTAATTTAGGCGTTAATTGAGAATTAGAGTAAATTTTCTCATTCAAATATCTTTTTTGTTGTATTTTTCTAGTTTTGTTTACCCTAATTTTTATTTCTTCTGAACTTTCCGCTTTTCCTTCATACTCTAAGTTCTTGTACTTTACTGGTGTAACTTCTACTTGTATATCAATTCTATCTAGCAAAGGACCACTTATTCTTCCAATATATTTAGAAATAGCTTTTGAAGAACATGTACACTCTTTTTCTTCAGAACCAAAAAATCCACATGGACATGGATTCATAGATGCTACAAACATAAAATTACAAGGATATGTTATACTTGCATTCACTCTACTAATTGTTACAATTTTATCCTCTAACGGACCTCTTAATACCTCTAGTGTATTCTTGTTAAACTCAGGTAATTCATCCAAAAATAACACTCCATTATGAGCCAAGCTTATCTCCCCTGGTTTAGGTATTCTTCCACCTCCAATTAATGAACTACCTGAAATAGTATGATGAGGAGCTCTAAAAGGTCTTGTAGTTATTAAAGCCACATCTTTATCAGTTTTACCTGCAACACTATGTATTTTTGTAGTTTCTAAAGCTTCATCAAAACTTAAATCAGGTAATATTGTTGGAATTCTTTTAGCCATCATAGTTTTTCCTGATCCCGGCGTTCCTATAAGAAGACAATTGTGCCCTCCTGCTGATGCAATTTCTAATGCTCTTTTTATATTCTCTTGTCCCTTAACCTCCGAAAAATCTAACTGATAACTATTTTTCAAATTAAATAACTTATTAAGATCTGTTTTTGTTGGTTCTATATTATTAACTTTGTTTATATAACCTATAGTTTGTTCTAAATCATTAACTCCAATAATCTCTATTCCATTTACTATAGCTGCTTCTTTAGCATTTTCTATAGGTAATACAACTCTTTTTATTCCTAGCTTTTTTGCCTCTATACACATTGGCAATATTCCATTAACTTTATTAATCTTTCCATCAAGTGATAATTCACCTATAAATATCGTATTTATTATATTAGAAGTATTTATACACCTCATACAAGCTAGTATTCCAATTGCAATTGGCAAATCAAAAAATGGCCCTTCTTTTTTTATATCAGCTGGTGCTAAATTTATTACTATTTTTCTGCTCTTCATATCATACCCTGAATTTCTAATTGCCGTTCTTACTCTTTCTTTTGCCTCTTTTACACTTGTGTCTGGTAAACCTACAATCTCCCAAGATGGTATACCAGCAGATACATCCACTTCTACATCAATTAGATATCCTTCTATTCCTATTAAGGACATACTTTTTATTATAGATAGCATTAACTTTTATCTACGCCTTCTTTCTTGTTTTATTTTTGTTTTTTATTTTTTGAATTTTTTAGATTTTTAATTTTTTTGAATTTAAGTTTTTTATTTTGAATTTTAATTTGCTTTTGATTTAATTTGTTTGTTTATATCACATTTTACATTTTTTGTAAATGGTTTTTTGGGTTTTTTTATTTTTTTGGGTGAGTATATGGAAATTAACCTTCGGGTTATGAGGACAGAAAGTTTTTTTAAGAAAGCCTTTATTTCCAGTCCTTTGAAGATTTATTTTTTAGACTTTCCCTTTATTTTCCCTTTATGTCATTTTAAAGTTCCATTTAGTTCATATTTATATCAGTTAAATAATCTTCTAATCTATTCATTTGGGATAGTTTAACTTGTCCTAAAATATGAACATATATATCTGCTGTAGTGCTATAACTAGCATGACCTAATATTTCTTGTAATACTCTTAAATCAATTCCTGCTTCAATAGATCTTGTTGCAAAAGTATGTCTTAGTTCATGTATTCCTACTTTTCTAAAATTGTTACTTTTACATATTCCCTGACAAGTTTTTCTTAAGTATTCAGATGTTATTGGATGATTATATTTCGTTTTAAATATAAAATCATCATCTTTAAATCCTTCTCCTAATTCAGCAAGTTCTTCTTGCTCTGCTTGTACTTTTTTCTTGTATTCTTGTAGAATTTTTACTACTTTATCTAGCATTGGTACAACTCTATAACTATTTTCTGTTTTTACATCTGTAACTTTTCTTTCTCTTTTTACTTTATTAAAATCATCATCATAAGTTGTTATTTTTTGCATACCTCTTCTTACATATAGAGCTTTGTTTTCAAAATCAACATCTTTCCATGTTAGTCCACTTAATTCTCCTGCTCTAAGTCCAGTATTAACTAATACTATATAAGCTGTTCCCATTCTATATTTTTTCATAAATCCTTCAAATACAAGTTGTTCTTCTTTTGTCATTATATTTAATTCTTTTCTTCTCATTGATGGTAATTTCAAATTTCTTGTTGGATTTAGTGATATATGCCTACACATAATTGCATCATCAAAACACATTTTAAAAATACTATAATAATGTCTTAAAGATTTAGGTGATTTACCTTCATTTTGTAAATCACTAATAAATTTCTGTAAATGATATAATTCTATTTTTTGTAATTGCATATTTCCTAAATGTTCTAATATTGTTTTAGATTTTTCAACATAACCCTGATAAGTTCTAGGTGATATATATGGCTTTTTATAAACCTTCATCCATTCTTTTAGCCATTCTTCCAAAGTTATATTTTTATTTTCAATATAGTAATTGTCATCTCTCTTCTTCCTAAGCTCTTGCATTTTTTCTACAACTACTCGTTGGCTTTTATCATAGACTGAAACTTGTTTTCTTATACCATTTACCTCAACTGTAATCCTCCCTTCATATCCATTACCTTTTTTTCTTATTGTGCCTTCTCCTTTTACTCTCCTTGTATTATCATTTTTTGCTCTTCTTCCCATATTATTTCCTCCATAAAAATAGGATTCATAATATTAAGAAGTAAAATATACTACCAATATTATAAATCCTTATCTTTGTAAATCCAAACCCTACACAATGATTCTTCCTGAATTTTTATTAAACCATTCAATCATCTGTGGCTTGTTTATTACAATTCTTCTTTCAAATTTAATACAAGGAAAATCTTTAAGCTTTGTTAATTCAGCCATTAATTGTTTACTAATTCCCAATATTTCTGATGCTTCTTTTATATTTATACCTATTTTTTCATCCATTTCACTAATCCACCTTTCGTTTTAATTTTTTCTGCTTTTTCTGTAGCCTCTCGTGGACTGTATAATTTCATTGCAACATCAATTTCTGAATCAAGCATTTTTACATCAATATCATTTGGTGTGCTTCCTAATATATCTAATGCTATAACTGCATAAGCCTTAGCCTGTTTCTTAGTTACTGTTTTTACATTGTTTAATTTCATTTTAATCAAATCCTTTCACTTATAATTTTTTTAATTAGTTACAAGTGAAATTGGTATCTTTCACATAGGTATTTACACCTCTCCGTTATCCAACCGAGCAACTCCTCAATATAAATTAAGCCGAGCCGAAGTATCATTATTACTAATATAGATCTTCGCCAACACAAACTTACCATCGTTCGCTTTTTCCCTCATTGTAGTCGCTATTTATTTTTAATAACATTCGCCTTCTTGGAGCTCCTTATATTAGTTAAAGTCTTGTAACTAATATATTTACTTGTCAATGTGCTATCCGTTTTCCAAAAGAAAACAAGCAAGAAAGATCAACTCCTCTCACTTGTTTTTTCAGTTAGCACATCATTTTTTAGGGCTACTTATAAATTTTTTTTAATTTTTTTCTTAAGTTTTCTAATCCCCTGTCCACGCTCTCTTTTACTGTAGGAATAGAACGATTTTCTATTTTTGCTATTTTTGTATATGAAAATTCATCTACTACATACATATAAACTCGCCTATTTTGTGGTGTAGGTAATTTCCAAATTTCTTTTATTATTCTTTCTGATTCTAAATTTGAAATAACTTGTTCTTCTAAACTAAT
>USQA01000035.1 GCA_900556695.1 uncultured Clostridium sp. | reverse complement strand
AGCAAATAAATAATTTATATGAATTGATTTTAAAAGAAATTGCTGGAAAATCTACAAAAAGAGCATATAATGAATTGTATAATAAAAGTTACCTAAAAGATATTCAAGAAAAAGAAAGAAGTTTTGAAAAAGAATTAACAGGCATAAAATTAAATATGGGAGCAGTAATTAATTCAAATTATTGGAGAATAGAAGGAATAAAAAATGTATATGAGGTATTCCAAAAAGAAATAACAGATAAATTTGATAAAGATCTATCTGAATACAAATTAGAAGAGATCGAAGATATAGTAGAAAAAAACGAAGAAGAAATAGACTTTATAGACAAAGAAGACATAGAACTAAAATATGAACTAGACAAATATTATGAAAATAATAAAGAAAATAGCACAACAAACGAAAATAAAATACCAATAGCTAATTTTGACGAAGAAGATGAGGATGAATACTACGACGATTATAATGAAGAAAAATATTACAACAAGAAAAATGGTATTAATCTAAAATTAAGCGATTATGATGAAGATGAAGATAGTGATTTCTTATCTATCATTTCAAAGTTAAATAATCAATATGATGAAAATGGAGTGTATGTAAAAAAGAAAAAGAAATCAAAGCAACATAAAAGTATTAAAGATAAAGAAAATGAAGGAATCTTTAATAAATTTTTCGGTAAAGATAAAAGAGATTTTTAAAATAATGTTGTTATAATATAGAAATAAATTATAAATGAGCAATAAAAGAACAGTAGATTAATATTTTAAATTAAAACTTTCGAGGTTTCACGGGTTATCCGTGTGCTAGCGCTACTCAAGTTTTTAATTTAAAATATTAATCTACTGTTCGTATTGGTTTGTATTAATTCATATTAATTCGTATAGTTTACATTAATTCAGTCTGCAAAAAAATAAAAAGCTAATTTTGTATCATCATGTCAACAAAACGCATATTATGTAATGTGCGAGGTGAGTAAAATTGGATTGGTTTGAAAATCAAAATGTAGTAATTCAAGCATTTATTGCAACAATATTTACATGGGGAATAACAGCTTTAGGAGCTCTTACAGTATGCTTTTTCAAAAATATAAACAAAAAAGTATTAAGCACGATTTTAGGTTTTAGTGCTGGAGTTATGACTGCTGCATCATTTTGGTCATTACTATCTCCTTCTATAGAATTATCTGAAGAACTTGGATACATAGCATGGCTATTACCAACAATTGGATTTATTACTGGAGGTTTATTTGTATTATTTTCAGATAAATTTTTAGATAAAGCATTAAAAGAAAAAGGAAATTTAAAAAACAGTAAATCATTAAAAAGAAGCATTCTATTAGTTTCAGCAATTACAATTCATAATATACCAGAAGGAATGGCAATAGGTGTAGCTTTTGGAGGAATTGCAAGTGGAGTTCCAGGAGTAAGTTTAGTAAGTGCACTTATGTTAGCAATAGGAATTGGAATTCAAAACTTCCCAGAAGGTGCAGCAGTGTCTTTGCCATTAAGAAATGAAGGATTTTCAAGATTTAAAAGTTTTATGATTGGGCAGGCATCAGCATTAGTAGAACCAGTATCAGCTGTTATAGGAGCAATATTAGTGTTAAGTATAAGAAATGTATTACCATTTTTATTAGCATTTGCAGCTGGAGCAATGATTGCAGTTGTAGCAAGAGAATTATTACCAGAATCAATAAAAGAAAATAAAAATTTAGCTACTTTAGGTTTAATTTTTGGTTTCATTGTTATGATGATATTAGATGTAGCTTTAGGATAAAAGAATAGAATATAAATTGAATATAAAAACTCAAACTGTTAAGTGAAAATTTAACAATTTGAGTTTTTTATATAAAAGAAAATTTATGAAATAAATTTGTTCTTTTAAAATTATTGTTGTTTATATAATAAAGTAATTTTCCTATCAGTTATTTCAATAAGTTTTTCATCTTTTAAGTGTCTTAATTCTCTAAACATCGCAGATCTATTAACACCTAAATAATCAGCTAAAGCTCTAAAACTAAAAGGCAGATATATATATTTTAAACGTCCTTTTTTATGTTCAATTTCAAAAAATTCTAAGAGTTTATCTCTTATTTGTTTTTTTTCTAATATTCTAATTCTTTCATTTTTTTCTTTAAATTTTGTATTTATTATATCAAATATATTTCTAATAAAAATATTAAAATAGCTATGTTTAGAATTTTTAGGATTTATTAATTTATTATAATCAATTATTACAACTTGAGTGTCTTGTTTTGCAATTATTTGGTAATTTTCATTGTTTGTTCCTGAAATATTTGTACCAAAGATACTATTAGGTAAAAGCTCTTCTATTAAAATTTCATTTCCATTATATTCTATATTAATAATTTGAGCACAACCAGATATTATAATACCAATTATATTTTCATTTCTTATTGTTGGGATAAGTTCCTGATTTTTATCATATTTGTAAATATGTACTCCTAATAATTCAAATAATTTATTAACTTGAGATTTAGTTAATCCCTCAAAAGGACTGTTCATAATAATCACCTAAAAAGATTTTAACAAAAAATCAAAAAAGGTGCAAGTGCAACTTGTGTATTATTTGAATTATTAATAAAATTTATTAAAATAATAAGGGAGGAATTAAGGGAATGAAAATCATAAAAAGAGACGGACATATTGTAGATTACAATTCTGAAAAGATAAGAACTGCAATAGGAAAAGCAAATAAAGAAGTTAGAGGAAAAGAAAAAGCAACAGAAGAAGAAATTGAAAAAATTATTAAATATATCGAAGAATTAAACAAAAAAAGAATACTTGTTGAAGATATTCAAGATATAATTGAAGAAAAATTAATGGAATTTGAAAAATATAAATTAGCAAAAAAATATATAACATATAGATATACAAGAGAATTAGTAAGAAAAGCAAACACAACAGACCAAACAATTAAAGAATTAATTGAAGGCGAAAATGAATATTGGAATAATGAAAATTCTAATAAAAATGCAGAAGTTGTAACTACACAAAGAGATTATTTGGCTGGAATAACAAGTACAGATATTACTAGAAGATTTTTACTTCCCGAAGATATAGTACAAGCACATGATGATGGTATTATACATTTTCATGATGCTGATTATTTTGCACAAAATGCTTTACATAACTGTGAATTAATCAACTTAGAAGATATGTTACAAAATGGAACTATTATAAATGGAGTTATGATAGAAAAACCTCACAGATTTATTACTGCAGCTACTATAGCAACACAAATAATATTAGCTGTTACATCATCAAGTTATGGAGGTGCAACAATTTCACTTTCACATTTAGCTCCTTTTGTAAGAGATAGCTATAATAAATATTATAAAAAATATAAAGATAGAAATTTTAAAGAAAAAGACTGTAAGAAATTTGCAAAACAAGATACAAAAAAGGAAGTTGCAGATGGAGTACAAACATTCAATTATCAAGTAAATTCAATGACAAATACAAATGGACAAGCACCATTTTTATCAGTTAATATGTATTTAGGAGAAACAGAAGAATATAAAGAAGAATTAGCAATGATAATAGAAGAATTTTTAAATCAAAGAATATTAGGATTTAAAAATGAAAAAGGAGTATATATAACTCCAGCATTCCCTAAACTTTTATATATTCTTGAAGAAGATAATATACATAAAAATAGTAAATATTGGTATTTAACTGAACTTGCAGCAAAATGTACAGCTAAAAGAATGGTTCCAGATTATATTTCTGAAAAAGTAATGAAAGAATTAAAGAAAAACGAGAATGGAGATGGAGATTGTTATCCATGTATGGGATGTAGATCATTCCTTACACCAGACAGATCAGTTAGTCTTGGAAACATAGCAAAAGCTAAAAATTATGTAGATGGTAAAGGAAAATATTATGGAAGATTTAACCAAGGAGTTGTTACTATAAATTTACCAGATATTGCACTTTCAGCTGATAAAGATGTAGAAAAATTCTGGAAGATTTTTGATGAAAGATTAGAATTATGTCATAGAGCTTTGCAAATAAGACATAAGAGATTAAGTAATGTAACAAGTGATGTTGCTCCTATTTTATGGCAACATGGAGCATTAGCAAGATTAGAAAAAGGAGAATCTATACATGAATTATTACATCATGGATATTCAACAATATCATTAGGATATGCAGGTTTATACGAATGTGTTAAATACATGACAGGACATTCTCATACTGATGATGGTGAAGGAAAAGAATTTGGACTAGAAATAATGCAACACTTAAATGATGCAACAAATAAATGGAAAGAGGAAGAAGACATAGATTATTCTGTATATGGAACACCTATAGAATCTACTACATATAAATTTGCTAAATGCTTAAAAGCAAGATTTGGTACAGTAAAAGGAATAACAGATAGAGGATATATTACTAATTCATATCATGTTCCAGTATTTGAAGAAATAGATGCATTTTCTAAATTAAAATTAGAAAGTGAATTCCAAAAATTAAGTCCAGGTGGAGCAATTTCTTATATTGAAACACCTAATTTACAAAACAACATAGAAGCAGTAATTGAAGTAATACAATTTATTTATGATAACATTATGTATGCAGAACTTAATACTAAATCAGATTATTGCCAAAAATGTGGATACACAGGAGAAATTTTAATTGATGACAAATTAGAATGGTATTGTCCAAATTGCGGAAATAGAGATCATAATACATTAAATGTAGCAAGACGTACATGTGGCTACATAGGAACTAATTTCTGGAATAAAGGAAGAACACAAGAAATAAAAGAAAGAGTTTTACATATTGATAATAAGGTGGCAGATTAATTATGAGATACAATTTAATTAGAAAAATGGATATATCAAATGGACCAGGAGTAAGAGTATCAGTATTTATGCAGGGATGTAGCTTTCATTGCAAGAATTGCTTTAATCCAGAAACTTGGGACTTTGAAGGTGGAAAAGAATTTACTGATGAAACAATAGAAAAAGTGCTAGAGTTGTGCAGTAAAGAACATGTAAAAGGATTATCAATTCTAGGTGGAGAACCTATGCATCCTAAAAATATAGATGCAACTACAAAACTTGCAAAAGCATTTAAAGAAAAATATCCAAATAAAAATTTATGGGTATGGTCAGGATTTGAATTTGACAAAGATTTAAAAGGTAAAGAGGTTTTAAATTATATTGATGTACTTATAGATGGAGTTTATAAAGATGAGTTACATGATCCAACTCTTAAATGGAGAGGCTCTTCAAATCAAAGAGTTATAGATGTACAAAAAAGTATCAAAGAAGGCAAAGTTGTAATGTTAAAAAATAATTAGAACAATGCACATACATTAAAGAGCAGATAATTATTAGCTAATTGTCTGCTCTTTAGGAAATTTTATATATTAAATGATGTATAACAGATGATTTAGAAAAGAAAAATATGGAAAAAATAAATAAGGTGAAGAAATTTTCTAAAAAGCTAACAAATAAAAGAAAGGAATGATTTAAAATGAAAGAATTAAAATTAAAAATAGAAGGAATGGTTTGTGGAGGATGTGAAAACAGAGTAAAATCAGCTTTAGCTTTAATAGACGGAGTAGAAAGTGTAGATGCAAATCATAATACTGGAATAGTAACAGTAAAATCAAAAGAAGATTTAGATATTTCTCAAATTAAAGAAAAAATAATAGATATAGGATATGAAATAGTAGAGGGATAAAAAATATGAAAAAATTAATTTTATCAATTGATGGAATGACATGTAGTGCTTGCTCAAATGGATTAGAAAAATATTTAAATAAACAAAATGGAATATTTGATGCTAGTGTCAATCTTGTTATGGCAAATGCTACAGTAACCTATGATGAGAAAATTCTAAATCAAGAAAAAATAGAAAAATATATAAAACAAGCGGGTTTTGAAAGCTTAGGAGTATTTAAAGAATTTAATATAGAAAAAAACAATAAAAAAGAAAAAAAACAATTTATTATTTTTACAATTTTAGCAATTATTTTAATGTATATTGCTATGGGACATATGATAGGATTACCAGCTATAAGCTTTTTAGATCAACATCATAATCCTATAAATTATACATTAAGTTTGTTGGTATTAACAATTGCATTTTTGATATATGGATATGATATTTTAAAAAATGGATATAAAAATTTAATTCATAAAATACCAAATATGGATACACTTGTTGCAATAGGAGTTATAAGCAGTTTTGCCTACAGTTTATATGGGATGTATATGATATTTAAAGGAAATTATCAATTTGTAATGAATTTATATTTTGAATCTGCTGCAATAATAATTTATTTTGTTAAACTTGGAAGATATATTGATGGTATAAGTAAAGATAAAACAAAAGAAGCAATACAAAAGCTAGTTGAGATTACGCCAAATCAAGCAATAATTGAAGTAGACGGTGTCCAAAAAAGTGTAACTCTTGATGAAATAAAAAAAGGAAATGTAGTAATTTCAAAAGCAGGAGATAAAATTGCAGTAGATGGAGAAATTATTGAAGGAAACACTCATTTAGATGAATCATTTATAACAGGAGAAAGTAAACCTATAGAAAAAGGTGTTGGCGAAAAAGTAATTGCAGGAAGTTTAAATTATGATGGATTTATAAAATACAAAGCAGAAAGAATTGGAAAAGAATCTACTGTATCAGAAATAGTAAAATTAGTTGTAGAAGCTAGCAATACAAAAGCACCAATAGCAAAAATTGCAGATAAAATTTCTGGATATTTTGTTCCTGCAGTTATTATAATTGCAATATTAACTTTTATTGTATATCTAATTTTAGGGTATGATTTAGGGACGGCATTAAGTACATTTGTTACTGTATTAGTAGTTGCTTGTCCTTGTAGTTTAGGTTTAGCTACTCCTCTTGCAATAGTAGTTAGTGAAGGAATATGTGCAAGTAATGGAATATTAGTAAAGAAAAGTGAAATATTAGAAAATGCTTCTAAAATTAATACAATTGTATTTGACAAAACAGGTACATTAACATATGGTAAATTAAAAATTTCTAAAATACACAATTATAGCAAACTTTCAGAAGAGAAACTAATGAAACTTGCAGGAAGCGTAGAAGAAAAATCAACACATCCAATAGGAAAGGCTTTTGAATCTTATATGCAAGAAAACAAAATAGAAAAATTAGAAGTAGAAGATATGCAAAATATTGCAGGATATGGAATAGTTGGAACAATTAATAATGAGAAGATAATATTAGGAAATAGGAAAATAATAGAAAAATTTGCTATTGAAAATAATCATTTAGAAGATGAAAAAGTATTATCTTTTGATGGAAATAGCATTATTTATGTTGCAAATGAAAAAGAAATTCTAGCTTTGATCGGTGTTAATGATATTGTAAGGGAGAACGCTAAAGATGTTATCAAAGAAATACAAGAACATAATATTAAAACAATAATGCTAACAGGAGATAATAACGAAACTGCACAGAAAATAGGCGAAGAACTTGGAATAACAGAAGTTATTTCTAATGTCTTACCATCTCAAAAATCTGAAACTATAAAAGAACTAAAAGAAAAAGGTAACAAAGTGATGATGTGTGGAGATGGGATAAATGATAGTCCAGCATTAACAAATGCAGATATTGGTGTAAGCGTAAAAAGCGGCACAGATATTGCGATGGATTCAAGTGATGTCATTTTAACTAAAAATGATTTGAATTCAGTGCTAAAACTTATAAAGATTAGTGAAAAAACAATTAGAAATATAAAACAAAATTTATTTTGGGCATTTTTCTATAATTGTTTGATGATACCTGTTGCTATTGGAATATTTAAACCAATAGGAATTTCTATAAATCCTATGTTTGCAAGCTTTGCAATGGTGTTTAGCAGTTTAACAGTTATTTTAAATACGTTGAGGTTAAAGAAACAATAAAAAATCAAGAGAGCATAAGAATCTAGATAAATAACAAATTATTATCAAAACAATAATAAAAGAGGAAAAATAAATGATAAAAAGATATAACGAAAATGAAATTGATGAATTAGTAAAAATATTAAAAAATGATGGAGTTATTAGTGTCCCTACTGATACTGTTTTTGGAATATGTGCTAGAATAAATTCAAAAATAGCACACGATAAATTAATAGCAGTAAAAAATCGTCCAGAAAATAAGTCATTTCCTGTTATGTGTGCAAATGAAGAGCAAATAAAAAGTATAGCCATTATAAATGAAACAGCAGAAAAATTAATTAAAGCTTTTATGCCTGGACCTATTACATTAATATTAAAGAAAAATAAAGAGTTACCAGAATATGTAACAAACGGAAAAGATACAATTGCAATTAGAATGGCAACGTCAAAAAAGATAGAAGAATTAATTGCAAAACTTGGAAGTCCAATATTTATGACAAGTGCTAATCAAAGTGGAAAGGCAGAATGTTCTAACTTAGATGAAATAGAAAAAGAATGCCCACTTTTAGATGGAATGTTGGAAGGAAATGTTGTTTTTTCAAAGGGAAGTACAATTGTAGATTGTACTTCAGAAAAAATAAAAATATTAAGAGAAGGACCGATATCGATAAATCAAATAAAAAATATATAGTAATTTAAAGAAATAGTAAAAAGATGGATTTTTCTAACTTCTGGAAAATGAATTTGAAAAGTTGAAGGAAAAATCAAAACTTGAAACTAAAGTATATGATAAATTAAAACTAGAATTATTGAATTATGAGAATTGATATTCAAATTATAGTAGAAAAGAATTTATGGTAATTAAATAAAATAGTAATTGGAGGAAAGTTATGTCAGAAAAAGATAAAATGTTAGTAGGAGAATTATATGATGCTAACTATGATAAAGAATTAATAAAAGATAGATATAAAGCTAAAGATATTTGTTTTGAATATAATAATCTGAAACCGTCAGATTTTGAAAACAAAGACAGAACAATTAAAAAATTATTTGCAAAAACAGGAGAGCAAATAATAGTTGAACAGAACTTTTGGTGTGATTATGGTTATAATATTTATGTTGGAGAAAATTTTTATATGAATCATAATTGTATAATATTAGATGGTGCAAAAGTAGAGTTTGGTGATAATGTATTTATTGCACCTAATTGTGGCTTTTATACAGCAGGACATCCATTAGATTATAAAACAAGAAATAAAGGGTTGGAATATGCTAAAACAATTAAGGTTGGAAGTAATGTTTGGATAGGTGGAAATGCTTGCGTAATGCCAGGAGTAACTATAGGAGATAATGTGGTTATCGGAGCGGGTAGTGTTGTTACTAAAGACATACCATCTAATGTTGTAGCTGTAGGAAATCCTTGTAAGGTTATAAAAGATATATATATTTAAAACATATGGCAAGAGATTGTTGATAATCACTTGCTTTTGTGATATTATTCACTTATTGTTGAGATTTAATATATGAACGGAGAAATTTATG
>USQA01000034.1 GCA_900556695.1 uncultured Clostridium sp. | reverse complement strand
AAAGACCAAACAAGCAGGAGTTGATATAAAGTATATTGATTTTATAACATATAAATTTACGATTTTCAATGTTTTTTTATATGACTTTTTTATTACAAATATATACGTTTTCTAAACATATTACGGCTACTTATATTTGGCTTATAAAATATATTTTATGATTTTTTACTAAAACTTTTATTTTTTTATTAGGAGTCAAATATTTGTTACCTATATTATTACTACAAAGTTTTATAATATCTTCTATATGTATTTTTTCAATTCCTTTTGAAGTTCCAAAAAGCCTTGTTATAGTATATAATATAATTCTAGACTTTATTACCTTTTCTTGATTATTAAACCCTTTTAAATCTAATATTATTTCTTTTTTATTTTCATTACAAAGTAACTCTTTATACTTAATTACAACCTGATTTTCAATAAAAGCTTCTTCATCACATGCTAGATTAGACAATCTATTTAAAGTATTAATAATATTAGGATTAAACTCTTCTTTAATATAAGGAATAACTACATTTCTAATTTTATTTCTAGTATAAGTATTATCAAAATTAGTTTTATCAATTCTAGGATTTAAATTATTACTATTACAATACTCCTCAATTTCAAGCCTATCACACTCGATCAAAGGTCTAATATAAATGCCTCTTTTAGCCTCAATGCCAATTAATCCAGAAACACCAGAGCCTCTTAACAAATTCATAATAACAGTCTCAGCCCTATCATTCATATTATGTGCAATAGCAACCTTATTAGCATTTGTTTTTTGCATCACTTCATCAAAAAAATCATATCTAGCAATTCTACCAGCTTCTTCAACTCCTATTTTACTATTATTAGCCAATTTTTTAACATCTATACTTTTTGAATAAAATTCAATATTATTTTTTTCACAATAATCTCTAACAAACGCCTCATCGCTATCAGCCTCAGCCCTAATCATATGATTAACATGAGCCACAACCAAAGTTGCCATTGGGGACGGACCTTTTTGGCAATTTTTTGCCACTGGGGACGGACCTTCTTGATAATTAATTTCTTTTTTTATTATTTCATTTAAAATATCTAATAAACAAATTGAATCTGGTCCACCTGAAACAGCTACAACAAGCTTATCCCCTTCTTCTATTAAATTATATTTTTTTATTGTTTCTAAAACTTTTTCTTTTAAATTTGACATCTCTATTCCCCATTTTTTATAATTTTTCTTAAACTTTCTTTATTAATTCCTATATTTCTTTCAATTTCTCTATACGAAATTCCATTTTTGATTTTTAAAGTTTCTACTAATTCTTTCAAAAGAGCTTTTTCAAACCTCAAATCTCTCAAATTTATTTTATTATTATTTAAAAAACTCCTAATTATACTTTTACATATAAATTGTTTATCAATCTCTTCATTTTCAAGTAATTCAAACTTATCATCTGACTCATTTTTTCTATATTCTTCATTAAAATTTATTAAATCTTGTGATTCTTTATTTTTTATAAATCGTCTTATATGTTCATACACAGCAGGTTCACTACATTTATAAATTTCCACAAAGCTCGAAAACTCATAGTCTTTTAAGTTTTTACAAATTTTTGCTTTTAATGGATTCTCATGGATGTATTTAGCACATGTGTACAAATATTTCTCATTATCTATAACTTGAGATTTATACCTATCCCTAAAAACATAGCCTACTCTATCGCGCTTTTTATTATAATACAATGCATAACTTGTATTAGTTTTTTTCATCCAATTTCCTATATTTTTTATTTCATTAGAATAAATCAAAAAGTGAGCATGATTATTCATTAAGCAATATGCTAATATATCTATATTTTCGCTATTTTTGTAAGCATACTCATGATACTTTTTCATATTCCTTTTTGTATCAAAAATATATTCTTTGTTCAATCCTTGAACCATAATATGAAAAAATGATGAATCTTTCATATTTTTTCTTGGAACTCTTCCCATAATATCAATCCTTCTTTCTTAATTTTTTACGCCCCTATTATGTTCTTTGCCCCTAAAAATATAATTTTTTCATCATATTTTATATATTTTATTGCTCCAAGGTCCGTCCCCAATGGCAAAAAGTTGCCAAAAAGGTCCGTCCCCGGTGGCAATTAGTCATCAAATCTTTTTTCCAAGTTGACAAATTTTGTGTAACTTCCAAGCCATAACAATTCTACAGTTCCTGTTGATCCTCCTCTGTGTTTTGCGATTATTACTTCTGCTATGTCTTTCTTTTCGCTGTCTTCGTTATAATAGTCGTCTCTGTATAAGAACATTACTATATCCGCATCTTGTTCTATTGCTCCTGATTCCCTTAAGTCTGATAGCATTGGCCTATGGTCTGGTCTTTGTTCTGCTGCTCTTGATAATTGTGATAATGCTATTACTGGTACATTTAGTTCTTTTGCTAATATTTTTAATGATCTACTTATTTCTGATATTTCTTGTTCACGGCTTCCGTTTCTTTTATTTGATCCTTGTACTAATTGTAAGTAGTCTATTACTACCATTCCTATATTTTTTTCTAGTTTTAGTTTTCTACATTTTGCTCTTATTTCTGTTACTGATATTCCTGGTGTGTCATCTATGTATATTTCTGCTTCTGATAGCGGTCCTATACTTTCTGCTAATTTTGTCCAGTCATTTTCTTCTAGCTTTCCTGTTCTTACTTTGTTGCTATCTACCATTGCTTCACTACATAAAATTCTGTTTACCAATTGATCTTTTGACATTTCTAAACTAAATACTGCAACTGGTACTTTTGCTCTTACTGATGCATTTGTTGCTATATTTAGTGCAAATGCTGTTTTTCCCATTGCAGGTCTTGCTGCAATTAGTATTAAGTCTGATCCATGTAACCCAGCTGTTTTATAATCTAATTCTGAAAATCCTGTTGGTACTCCTGTAATATGTTGTTTTCTATTGTATAGTTCTTCTAGTTTTGTAAAACTTTCTACTAATACATCTTTTATGGGAGTATAGCTTTTTTGATTTTTTTGTTGCATAATATCAAAAATCTTTTTTTCTGCCCCTTCCATGATATCTTCAACGTCTTCTGTTGGGCTATATCCTAATTCTATAATTTCATTAGCAGTTTTTATTAATCTTCTTAATATTGATTTTTCTTCAACTATTTTTATATATTTTTCTGCATTAGCTGTTGTAGGTACTTTTTCTGGTAATTCAGCTAAGTACTCTAATCCACCAACTTGCTCGAATTTTCCCATTGACTCTAATTCTGCTTTAACTGTTATAATGTCTATTGGCTCTGATCTATTATATAAATTTAAAATAGCAGCATATATTGCTCTATTATCTTCTCTATAAAAATCTTCTTCTTTTAGTACTTCTATACTTGATATAACAGCATCTCTATCTGTAAGCATACTTCCTATTATTGCTTGTTCTGCTTCTAAATCATGTGGTGGTACTTTTCCTAATTCCATTTTTACTTCATTCCTTCCTATAGAATTCATTTTATCAACTCTATTACACTATAACAATCATTTTGCATTTTATATTTTTACCTAAAACGCTTCTAACTCTTCTTTTAAACCTATTTATTCTGCTACAACATCTATTTTCAAGTTAGCTATTACACCTTCATATAATTTGATATTAACATTTCTTGTGCCTAATTCTTTTATCGTTTCTTTTAATTCAATTTTCTTTTTATCTACTTTTATTTTATAATTCTTTTCTAATAAATCAGAAATTTCTTTAGTAGAAACTCCTCCAAATATTTTTCCATTTTCACCGGCTTTTACTGGAACTTTTAAAATTATTTTTGAGATTTTATCAGCTATTTTTTGAGCTTCTTCTTTTTCTTGTTGTTTTTTAAAAGCATTTGAATCTTGTTTTGCTCTTAATTTACTCATATTTTCATTATTAGCCTCAACTGCCATGTTTTTAGGAAATAGGAAATTACGTACATATCCATCTGATACATTTATAATTTGATCTTTTTTTCCTACACCTTTTATATCTTGTTTTAGGATTACTTTCATATATTATCACGCACCCTTTCTAATGTATCTTATTGTAACCTATTTTTTGTATTTTTTCAAGCAATTACCTAAAAATTACCAAGTTTGCCATTAGTTCCAGGTTTAAATTGCAAAATTACTATTAACAACAAACCTTGTGGCAAATTAAAACCTGAATAGGCAACAACTCTAGAACCGATATCAAAAACTATAAAAAAACTTTTAAAGGTCCGTCCCCAATGGCAAAAAATTGCCAAAAAGTTCCGTCCCTTTTGGCAATTTTTATTTTATTATTTATTGTCTACTACTTTTTTCTTTATTAAGATTACTCCCGCTCCTAATGTGATTAATGCTATTATTCCTACTGTTATTGGTACTATGAAGTTTAAATCTTTACCAGTACTTGGTGTTACCATTATTCTTTCTGCTTTGTCTGATAAGTCATTTAATTCACTTTTTCCTGGTATATATTTTCCTGGTATTAAAGGTATAGGTCTTCCTCCTTGTGGTTTTTCTACTTTTATAATTTCTGTATCATTATCTAATTCTAATTCGTCTGTTATTGTTAATATTTTTGATACATTTAGACTTATGCTCTCACTTTCTCCAGGTGCAAACTCTTTGTTAAGTTTGTCTGTAATTAGTATTGTTTTGTTTTCTATTTCTGATTCTGGATCTTTATATACATTTTCATTTACTAATTTTCCTGTTTCAAGTTCTTGTTTTGTTTTTACATCCCAATGTCCATCTGAGTTTTTGCTTTCTTCATATGACCAATCTTTGTCTAAGTAATCTATTATAGTAGATGGCTTAATCTTAATTAAATTTGTCTTTTTCTCTTGCTCACTATTTATTCTTCCATATAAGTAATATGACTCTAAATTATAATCCAATTCACTTTTGTTACTAAATAATATTTCATATTCTACTTCTAATACAGATCCTTGAATTAACTCATTATCAATTTCTAATTTTATAAAGCTGTTAAGTTTATTTTCCATTGTTTTGTTATTTTTTATTCCCATATATGTCATATGACTTGTTTCACCTTCTGCTTTTAATTTACCATTGTTATCATATGAAAATGTTGCATTTGAAATCACTTGTCCATTTGATAATGTTAATTTTAGTGTTTTTACACGTTTTGTTAATTCTACTTCTTGTCTTGCTCTTTCAGCAATACCAAAATCTATATTTTCTATTGAATATTCTAACTTGTCACCTAATGATGATGTAGTTATTTTTTCTCCGTTTCCGCATATTTTCTATTCTAATACTCATCTTAGGAGTAGTTGAATTCATTTTTTCATTTTGAATATTATTTATAATACTCTCAGTAGTATGATCTATAGACTTATATCTTCCATCAATTTCTTGTCTTTTTTCATAATTATCTATTGCATCAGTTAATCTCTTATTTGCATTTTGTCTATACCATAATGGACCTGTTAAAGTATATCTTTCTCTTTCTTTATACGCAGTTCCTTTATATTTATCTAAAGTTATTTTATCTCCATTTTTTAGCTCTTGTCCTCCCCAAGTATATATTACTTCATATTCATTTGGTATAAATCCTGAGATTGTAAAATCTCCATTTTCATTTGTTTTTTTCGAATATTCAGCATATGATGGATCTTTATTAATTGGTTTTAATGTTACTGTAATATCCTTTATGCCTTCTTCACCATCTTTATATTCACCATCACCTTCTCTTATTTGGCCAGTCATTAACGTTCCATTTGTACTGTCTAAAAATACTTTACCAGTTAATTTTCTTGCCTCTTTTACTTCTAATTTTAATGTTGGTGCAGTATCTGTATCATCTTCATATGTACTTTGATCGCCTGGCACTGCATTTCCTGGTGCAGAGTCTTTATCTATTCCTCCATAAGGGTTAGTTGTACCTTTGTAATATGAAGAATAAGAATTTATTTCTACAACATTCTTTAATATTTTGTCTTCCTCTGATTTATCATTAATAATACTTGCTATTTGTGTTCTAGATAATCCAAATTGTATATAAATACACTTTGTTTCTCCAGCTCCAATTGAAATACCTTTAGTATTTATGTTTAATTTTTTATACTTGTCATTATAATCTGATTTACTAAATTCAATCGTACTATTAAGCTTTCCATCTTTATCTGTATCATTTATGTTTTCATTTATTCTAATATCACAGTTACCATTTTTTTCATATGTACTATCATAATAATCTACTAAACTATTTATTTTAGAATCTATAGTTGTAGCTTGATTTTTTAGTCTAACTTTATAAGTAATATAAACTTTCAATTCTTTACTTGGATCTTTTTCATTTATATAATTACTATCTGATTCATATATAGGCAATTCATATCCTTCAGTATATTTACTTCCAAATTTAACTCCTACATTAAATGCGTCTTCATTATTTTGTTTTTCTAAAGTCTCTTTTCTATCATAGTTATATGTATGTCCATATCCATTAATTTCAACTTGAACATTTTGTACATCTTTTTGCACTGCTAAGTCTGGTTCTTCTCTTTTGTATAAACCTAAGTTAACATTAGATATTTCCTCAACTTTACTTACTGGGTTTTGATGATTTTCATTAAAGTCATCATCTCCTCTTAAATACTTATAATAATGATTTAAGTTAAGCTTTGCATTATAAGTATTAGAAGTTGTATTCCATCCTTCTTTATAATAAGATTCTCTATCGTTAAGTTCTGCAACATGATTATTTATGGTATAATTTAATCCAATTTGATTATTTCCAGTTTTATCCTTTGCTACACCTGTGTTTGCAGTATTTCCTTTTTCGATACTATAAAATTTATTATTAAACTCTTCTCTATTATTTTCTATTGCCTTTGAAGAATTTTGGTTTTTCCAAAGCCCTCCCACTCCAGACTCAACGCATTGATATGTCAAACCATTATACTCAAATTCTACAAAATAATCTTCTAAGTACATAATTTCAACACCATCAAAGCCGTAAGACCCAGACCAAGTAGTTGTGGTTCCAATTGTATTTACTCTTCCTGTTAGTTTGTTATTTGAATCTCTTTCAAATTTCTTTAAATAAACTTTTACATTGTCAGTCCATATATTATTAGGATCTGTCTTTGTTCCTAATATATGTTCTTCTTCATCTAACTGATTATTTCTTGTTGATCCCTTTCCTTCTTGCCCATCTTTCCAAACTCTACCTCTTATTTTTATATATTTTTGCTCATTTTCTACTACCATAGAATTTTGTCCACCTTGTATATTTATAGTCGTAGATTCCGGAACTACTTCATATCCATAATTTGGATTAAACGTTTCTGTAAAAGTATAACTTCCTATGGGTATATTGCTAATTGTACGATTACCATATTCATCTGTATACAACGTTGTTTCTGTATCAGTAATTTGACCATTACTATCTACATATTTACCATCAGAATTTTTTAAAGTAAAACCAACTCCTCCTAGTTTTATATTATGATTATTTTTATCAACTTTTTGTATTTTTAAGTTTCCTGATAAAGGTATATTTTCTATCGTAGTTGTTGCTGCTTTTCCTGCATTGCCTTCTTCATTTGTTTTTACCATTATCATATTTTGAGTATTGTCATCTACACAATCCCAAAACAATATTTTACCATCTATAGTTTTTCCTTTAGGTTTACTTGTATTTAATTTAATACTTAAGCTTGATATATTTTTAAAATAATTTTTTCTAATCATTATATAGAAACTTTTTCCACTACTTATACTGTCTACTTCGTCGGGATCTAATTGGGCATATAAGGAAACTACATTGTTTTTGTTTTCTACTCTTACAAAATAATAATTGTTTACATTTCCTGTTTTCCCATCCAATTTATTTCCATCTTGATCCTTCAAAGTTATACTGGCCAAATCTGGTTTAAACTCAAATTTAAGTGGTCCTATTGCATCATA
Organism: uncultured Clostridium sp.; assembly: GCA_900556695.1. GTDB lineage: Bacteria > Bacillota > Clostridia > TANB77 > CAG-508 > CAG-269. The sequence goes on along the minus strand of USQA01000034.1, from coordinate 1,634 downwards.
TCCGTCGTCATAATATCCGTTCGCATTGTCTCTAACAGTTAACTTCTCAGCTGATGTTAATTGAGTTATAGAAGCAGTTTGAGTTTTATCGTCTGTATTTAATAACTTAGCGTAACCTTTAGCTTCCCCTAAGATATCCACCGCATTATCAGATAAGTCCTTTTTATGTAATTCAACACTTCCTGTTCCTTTACTTATTCCAAAATTCTTTAAGCTATTTAAATTTTTTCCCACATCATTTTTCCAAGTTTCCATGAGCCACCAAATCAAATTTTGTCTGTCTTCTGTATTAGCAGCATTATGTATAGCATATACTAATCTACCATTTATATTTTCAGTCTGTTTTTTGTATTTTGAATCATCTCCAGCTGTTTTTGATGTTGCCGTATTTCCTGATATTGTAATAATTTCTCTTAAATAATATTTTTTCTTTATACTACGTAACCTTTTTCCTTTTTGTACACAAAATATATTATCATATCTGTTTTTAGAATGCAAACCAGCAGCATCAAAATTAATATCTACCTGAGAAGCTTTTTTATCTGATCTCGGCATTGGATAGTCCTCAAGATTAAAACTTTTATCATCTTTAACATAAATACTTGCTTGTGAAACCATATTAATACTTAACACAATCATTATTGCTGTTACAATAATTAATATTAAATGTTTTATTTTTTTCATCTTTCTACCTCCTCTCTTTTTAATTTTTGTCAAACTCATTTTTGCTGGTATTTTTTTTAACTTTTCTTACTATTGGTACTGCAATTGCACTTAATATAACTAATGTTATTACTGCTATTAAAGTTGTATAGAATATTATTTCACCTGTTTTAATACTTATAATAACATCTGCTGAACTCATGTCATTTTCTCCTTGTGTTTTATTTCCTGGTGTTGAATTACTATCTGCCAATCCTAATTCATTATATGCTTCTGCAATTTCTGCTGTATTATTTACTAAACCTGTATTATTTTCTGTCATTGATTTTGTTAATATTAATGTTAATTCTTTAGATTCTCCTGCTGCTATTTTTTCATTTGCCAAACTTGAGTTATATAAACCTGTATTTGTTTTATACCAATCTTTATTTAATTCAGAACTAAATTTAAGATCATTTGGCATATAATCTACTATTTTCTTAGCATATCCTTCAACTTCTCCAACATTTGTTACTCTTATTTTATACTCAATTAATACAGTAGAACCATTAATTTGTTTTGAATGTATTTCTGCTTTTGCCATTTTACTATCTGTATATTCTGTTGTTGATGTACCAGCTTTATTTTGAACTATAACTTTACTTACGTATTTGTCTAGTTTTAAATCAAAATTTTGTAATTTTATTAATCCAATATTAATATCTGATATATTATTATTATTTATTTGAATAATATCTGTTGATGCAACTTTTTTATTTGCTCCATCTATTACTATATCATTCATTGTTGCATTTGAATTTTTTGCTTCTTCTACACCTTCAACTTTATATTTTGTTAATGAATATTGTTTAGTATCATAATTAAATACTACTATGTATTTACCATTTCCTATGTTACTTAATACATATGTTCCATTATCACTTGTTGTTGCTGAAAGTATATTTCCTAATTTATCTTTAACTAATTGGTTA
>USQA01000033.1 GCA_900556695.1 uncultured Clostridium sp. | reverse complement strand
GGAACAAATATAAAGAAATTTCAAAAATAAAAGAAAATGATTTTATAGAATATGTAAAACAAAAAGAAATATTATTTATAAAAGATGATATGAAAAAATTAGACAAAGATAAAACTGATTACAGTAAAATTATGAAATATTATAAAAGAAAATTAGTAGATTATGATGCAATAAGAACAATAAAAAATCAATGTAAATCAGAAGGAAAATACATAAAAGTTAAGGAAGTAGCATAATATGTATGAAATAGTATATAAAGATGTACAAGAAAATGAAAAATATGAAGAAATAGTAAAGAAAGTATTAGAACAGTGTTTTAAAGAAGAGGATATGTTAGATTCAAAGTTGTATATAACAATAACTTTTACAACACCTCAAAATATTAAAGAAATCAATAAGAAATATAGGAATATTGATAAAGCCACTGACGTGCTTTCTTTTCCTATGTTTGAAAAGGACGAGATAGAAACCAAAATTAAAAACAAAGATTATGTTTGTGAAGATGTATTAGGTGACATTATAATATCAATTGAAAAAGTACAAGAACAGGCTGAAGAATATGGACATAGCTTTGAAAGAGAGCTAAGTTATATGATAGTACATGGTTTTTATCATCTTATGGGATATGATCATATCAAAGAAGAAGATAAAAAAGTGATGAGACCAAAAGAAGAAAAAGTTTTAAATGATTTGAAAATAAAAAGAGATTAATAAAGGAGGCGTTTTTATGGCCAAAAGAAGAAAAGCGAAAAAAGGAAAAGCAAAATCATTAATTGTTTTATTAATATTTATAATTATTGCAGGTGGAGCTTTTTTAGGATATAGAATCCTAAAAGACAGAGAAAATGAGGAGACATCATCTGGTGATGGAATAATATTTAATTCTAAAAAAGAAGAAAAACAAGTACAAATATTTAAAGGTGATGAAAGACCTATTGCAGTAATGATAGATAACCATAATGGCGCATGGCCACAAGCAGGGCTTCAAAAGGCATATATGATATATGAAATAATTGTTGAAGGTGGAGAAACAAGATTAATGGCATTATTTAAAGGAGCAGATGTAGATAAAATAGGACCAGTTAGAAGTGCAAGACATTATTTTATAGATTATGCAATGGAAAATGATGCAATTTATGTACATTTCGGACAAAGCCCACAAGCTCAATCAGACATAAAAAAATATAGCATAAATGATATTAATGGAATTGCAGAAGATGGTGTTACATTTTGGAGAACAAAAGATAAAGCAGCACCACATAATGCTGTAACAAATACAGAAAAATTATTAGCTTCTGCTAAAAATAAAAAATATAGAACAACATCTTCAGAAAAAAGTGTATTAAAATACACTACAGACGAAGTAAAATTAGAAGATGGAGAAGAAGCAACAACAATAACAATACCACATTCAGACTTACAAACAGTAAAATATGTGTATGATTCTGAAAATAAAGTATATGAAAGATATGCAAGAAGTAAAAAACAAACAGATTGGGATACTAAAGAAACAATTACAACTAAAAATATAGTTATAACATTTTGCGAAAACTATACTTTATCAGACAGCGAAAATAAAGGAAGACAAGGCTTAAAAAATATAGGAACATTTGATGGATATTATATTACAGAAGGAAAAGCAATTAAAATAAAATGTACAAAATCAGCAAGAGATGAAAAAACAGTATATAAAGATTTAAACGGAAATGAAATACAAGTTAATGATGGAAATACATTTGTAAATATATGTTCATTAGATGCAAATGTAAAAATAGAAGGTTCAACACAAACAACTAATTAGGTGATATTTTAGACTAGTAAAGGAGGAGAAGTAAAGTAACATGAATATTTATGATACAGCAAATAAACTTGCTCAAGAAATAAAATCATCAGAAGAATATGTGAATTATAAAATGGCAAAACAAGCATTAAATTTAAATACAGAATTAAAAATTCAAATGCAAGAATTTGAACAAAAAAGATATGAAGTTCAAATAAAATCAATACAATTAGGAACAAGAAATGAACAAGAAGAAAAAGAAATAGAAAACTTATATTTGAAATTGATAGAAAACGAAGAAGCAAAAAAATATTTTGAAGCAGAAACCAAATTTAATATAATAATAGCAGATGTAAATAAAATAATTGGTGATGCAATAAAAGATGTAATCAAATAAGATTAATAAAATTATAGGATTGTAAAATAATTGTCGTAATATATAAACAAGGAGAAAAATATATGGAATTTATAATTACAACAATAATTTTAATTTTATTAACAATAGTACTAAAATTTATATTTAACTATAATATAAAAAAATTAAAGAAAATAGGAGAAGATGAAGAATTAGATAAAATAGCTTCAAAGTATCCTAGCAATATTGAAATATGTAAAAGTTATTTGAAAAAATTAAACAATGAAAACGTAAAAATTGAAGAAAATCAACAAAGTGAAGCAAGTTTATATATAGCAGTAACAAATAAGATTTCAATTGCAAATATTCAAAAAACATATACAAGACTACAAACAATTGCGCATGAATGTTTACATTCTGTGCAAGACAGAAAACTATTAATTTTGTGTTTTCAAACATATATTTATTATATTTTATTACAATATGTATATTAGCATTTTTTAAAATATTACCATATAAAATGATGTTTTTAAATATATTATTCTTATTTAGCTTAGTATATTATATGGTAAGAATGTACTTAGAAAATGATGCAATGATAAAAGCAAGATATTTGGCAAAAGAATATATGGAAGAAAAACAAATATCAACAAAAGAAGAAATAAAAAAGATTGTTGTTTGATAAAATTAATAAAATAGGAATAAAAAGTATAAATTATAATATGTATTTAAGTGTTATTACAAGAATTTTAATTTTTTCTCTAATATGTATAATAAGATAAAAATAAAAACTTCCACTTAGGAAGTTTTTTACTTTAATTTGTTTTATCATCTAATAATAAATTTAAGATTTTAGGATAAATCTTATTAGCATTTTTATTCCAATTATCAACAATACGTTTAGCTCTATCTCTTGAACCAGCAAAAGTTTTAACTTCAAATATTGTCTCGTTATTTTCAATTACTTTGCATTTTATAGTATAATCATTTTCATTTTTAGGAATGAATTCAGCAGAAATAGAAGCTGCTTGTTCAATCATATGAAATTCTTTTTCAAATATGTTATCTGCCTTAAGTTTCATGATTCCAGGCAATATATCTTTTGTAAGAGTATATGCATTTTTTCCATCAGAAGTTATTTTTATTACTGATTCTTCCTCTTTTGTATAAGTTCCTACTAATTTGGAATCAATTAAATCTGTTAATAATTGTTTAAAATAAAAATAATTAATTTGATTAATAGAAGTGATAATTTGGAATAAATCATCTTGTTTTATATCTTTATCAATTCTATTTAGTATATATAATATTAACACTTTATTTTCAGCCAAAGTAGTAGTATTATTTGAATTTGAACTCATAAATAGCACTCCTTACTTTGATTTTTGCTTATTATATCATAGTTTATTATAAAAGTAAATATTTAACAAAAACATAATGGTTATAAAAATTGCATTATGGTGACTTATGTGGTATAATAGAAAAAGACACTATAAAATTGCAGATAGTTTATATCTGCACAATTATCTTAAGGAGGTAAATAAATATGAGACTTGGAGACAATTTAACAGAAATTATGGAACATGAGGATGTTTCTGTAGAAAAACGGAGACTTTGTGTAGTTCAGTTTCATATAAAGAAAAGTGGTTGGGAAGCTCCACATGTCCACAAAAAATCGTTTGAAATGTATCAAATTGATAGTGGAAAGGCAAAAATCACCATTCAAGATCAAGAGGGAAAAAAAGAAATTGTGATCCCTTCTGAAGCTGTTGATTATTGCATAATTGAACCTGGAGTGGAACATACAGTATACTTTGAAGAAGGAACTGATGTAACAATTTATAGGTTTCCACGCAAAAAGGCGGTTTCTGTAATTGATGATACATTTTCATCGGAAAAGTTGAAAAGTATCTAAGAAGCAATATTTATTTATTTTAAGGAGGAATCTGATAATGAAAACGAGACTTTTAAGTGTGACTTATGAACCTTCAAATTCAGTTGAAGTCCAAGGCAGTTATGAAAAAACAAAAAGATATACTCGAAAAGGATATTATATTAAAATATCCCGGAATGGATATTATCTTTTAATTAAACCTGTAAGGGTTTGGGTAACTGTTGGAAACAAAACAATAGAGCAAACTTTTAATTTGAAAAGAGAAATTTGTGAGCATTATGAAAAAACAAGAATTTCTTCTAAGTTGCTCGAAAGATTTCAGAAGGAAGCTGAAGAAGGAAAAATTTTATTCGAGTTAGATTCTGATAATTCATGTAAGATAATTTCTGCATGATACAAAAAAGAGATAGCTTACTTATTTTTAAGTAAGTTATCTTTTTTTATATAGAGGATTGAAATTTGATTTTTTTAATGATTTAAATAATTTTTAGAGATTTTATATTTTTCTGTATCTTCTACCATCTATTTTTCCTTTTAAATAAGTTGTTAACTTTTCACCATTTATCAAATTTTCTTTTTGTTGCTTAGTAAGAGTTTTTATTTGATATTCTAGTTTACAGGCAAGTGATTTGCTGTTGCTTTTCCATGCCACTTCTAATTTTATTGCATTGTGTGATTTGGTATATTTTGCGCCTTTTTTACTTTTGGATAAATGTTCATTTATTCTGTTTTCTAAGTTGTTTGTCATTCCTGTATAAATAGAGTTATCTGAACATCTTAACATATATGTGTAGTACATTTTAATTCTCCTATATTTTGTATGTTGTTTTTATTATATCATATAAATTTGTAAAATACACTATGTTGTATTGGTAGGATTGATAGTTTATTTGTTTGAAAAATTGATTTTTTAGATTTTACAAGACAAAATTCGACAAAATATACAAAATACTCCAGAAATAAATCAAGCAACAGTTGAAGAAAAAGAAATAATTCCAATACAAGAATTAAAATTTGAAGAAACGACAGTAGAACTGGATATGAAACAAAATAAACATATAAAAGTTATAATTAATCCAGAAAATACAAATGATAATATTGATAGCATAGAATTTAAATCAAGTAATGAATCTGTAGCAAAAATTGAAAAATATAATACTAATTCTAAAAATAATGAAAAATATGCCAAAATAATACCAGTAGGAGAAGGCGAGTGTGTAATATATGCTCAATTTGGAGATACAATAAAGAGCAATGAAGTAAGTGTAAAAGTAACAGATAATGATAGAATTGAAAGGGAAAAAGCAGCAGCAGAGCAAGCACAAAAAGAAGCTGAAGAAAAAGCAAAAGCTGAAGCTGAAGCCGCTAAAGTACAAGCACAAGCGGCAGCATCAACTACAAGTAGTAAACAAAGAAAAACAACTTCAACTACAAGTTCGACAAGTAAAGCCAAAAGTAAAAGTACGAGTTCAAAGGCTTCTTCAAACAAAAGCTATGGTCAAAGTGTATATGTAACTCCAACAGGAAAACGATATCATTATTCACCAACTTGTGGTGGAAAAAATTCAACAGCATCAACTTTGAGTGCTGCTCAAGCTAGAGGATTAACACCTTGTAAAAAGTGCGCAAGGTAAAGTTAAAAATATAGACAGGAAAAATATAGTTATATTATGCAGTATAAAATCATATAACAAAAAGTATTTGCTAGATTTTGGCAAGTGCTTTTTTATGTTTAGATAAGGTAATTATTTGCTTAACATGGTTGTGCGACTATAATATGAATTTGAGAAGGAGTTTTGGTATAGATATATTGGAATTATATATAGATAATGGTATAATTAAAAAAATGAGAGGAGTTGTTTATATGGATATAACAATTGATGTTGATGATTATAAGTTAAATGTAAGAGCAGCAGGGGTAATGATACATAATGGAAAAGTATTGTTTCATAGAAATGTTAATTCTGATTATTATGCTTTGATTGGCGGAAGAGTTGAAATAGGAGAGAGTTCAGAAAATACAATAAAAAGAGAAATTAAAGAAGAATTAGGAAAAGATATTAAAATAACAGAATATATATCAACAATTGAAAACTTTTTTGAAATAAAGGGTTCAAAATATCATGAGATAATGTTTGTATATGGAATAGAATTTATAAATGAGGAAGATAAAAAAATAGATTATGTTATGAAAAATATTGAAGGAAAAGATTATTTACAATATGAATGGATAGAGTTAGATAGAATAGAGGAGTATACGTTGTTGCCAAAAGTGTTAAAAGAGGTTTTGAAAGAAAATAAATTTCCAATTCATAGAATAAATGATGAGTTGAAATAAAGGCGAATTCTTGGCATATATTTGATGTGATAGCCAAGAAAAAATAGGAGGAAGATGAGATGAGTTTGAAAGAAAACAATGAAATAACTGTAAAAATAAAAGAAAAATTGGATGAATTTTATAAAATAATAGAAGAAAAAGGATTTAAGATTTGTGATGAATTTTCTATGAATGATACATATTTTATACCTCAAAATTTGAAATTGGATAAAATGACTACAAGAGAAATTTTGTCCAAAGCAATATTAGTAAGAGAGATTGAAGACAAAACATTTGGAAAAATGATTAAGAAAATAACATTTAAAATCAAAAACTTTGATGAGAATGGAAGTATACTAAATCAAGAATCAATCAATTGTGATGTTCTAGATATAGAAGATGTTAAGAATTTATTAAGAGCAATAGGTTACCAAGAAATTATGACTATAAGAGAAGATGATGTGGTTTATAAAAATGGTCAACTTGAGTTGGCTATAAAGGATGTAAAGAATGGTGATAAATTAATAGAGGTTGAAACAGAGGAAAGTGAAGAATTAAATACGATAGATAAATTGATTAGAAAAGTTAATGAATTAGATATACCTATTTATACTGATAATTATTTTGTTAAGAAAGCGGAGATAGAGCTAGATAAGGTGTTAAAAGATTGGAAGAGATAGAGAGTTATTTGCTCATAACCCGAAGGTCGTAGGTTCGAGTCCTACCCCCGCAACCACTAAAAAGTCCCATTTTCGTTGAAAAATAGGGATTTTTATAAATTTTAAAGTAATCCATTTAAGTACATTAAAAACCGTTAAAAATCATTAAAATTTGTTTCATAAAGGGAAAATAAAGGGAAAGAAATAATATTAAAGTGAAGTAAAATATACTAAGTAATCTCAAGGCATTTGGGATTATTTTTTTTGGAGGTTTTATATGTATAAAGGGAAAATTGATAAATTAATTAATGAAATAAACAAAATCGCAAGATTAAAAAGAATATCATATAAATTAGAAAATATATATGAAAAATATGATGAATTTATTGAGGATTATTATTTTATGGAATGGCTTAGAATATCACAAGATGGAATAACACAAGTAGAAGAATTAAATAATATGCTAGAGTTATTTGAACAAGTACTAGAAGAAATAGAAATTGCAATTTATAATGCTGAAGATAAAGTTGATATTATATGCAATTCTATATTAGCATATAATAAGAAAGAATTAGGAGACTATATAAATGACTTTGAGCTATATAATGACAATTACATAAAAGATACAATAATGAATTTTATTGAAAATAATATGTATGAGATAGATGAAGATTACTTATTTCTTGAATTAGAAAAGTTACTAGAAGGAGGAATAGGGCAGTATGAATAAAACTGATTACAAAAAAATAGAGTATTATTTATATAACTATAGTAATATAGATAAACTAATTGATGAGATAAAAGATGGCTTGATAAATAGTGTTAATATAAGTGGGAGTGCATGGAGAAAAGGAATAACAGTATGCAATAATACTTTAGAAAATCAAGTTATTAAGATAATAGAAAATAAAAAAATGCTAGAATTAAAGAGATGGCAAGTACTTATAAAAAAGGTACTTGCTTTTTTGCTACAAAAATATCCGAAATATTATGATTTTATAAATCTAAAATATTTTAAAAAGCAATCTAAAGATGAGATTGAGGAAACACTTAAATTCGATTTTAAGAAACAAAAAATAATAAAGGACAAGTTAATTAAGTTCGTTTATAAAAATGCGAAAATGAGAAATTTGGTTTAAATATGGAGGTAATAAAAATGTTTTGGATAGGATTAATTATAGGACTAATAGTAGGAGCAAATATAAGCTTGATATTATATGCTTGTATAATTGCAGGAAAGGAAAGTGATAGTCATTGTGAAAGATGAAGAAATACAAAGAATAGGATATTATGCAGTAATACCTGCTACTGTTCTATTTAATGAACGACTAAAACCCAATGAAAAATTACTTTATGCTCTTATAACAGCACTATCAAATAAAGAAGGCTATTGTTATGCTTCCAATAAGTATTTAGGAGAAAAGTTAGGAGTAGATCCTGTAACAGTTTCAAGATGGATAACTGATTTAAGAAGAAACAATTATGTTTTTGTAGATATAATGAGAAACGAGAAAAAAGAGATAATTTGTAGGAGAATATTTCCAAATGATGTACCCTATAGACTAAATAATCAATACCCCTATATACTAAAAAATCAAGAGGGTATTGATGAAAAAGTCAAAGATAATAATATAATAGATAATAATATAAATACACACACAGTAAGCAAAGAAAAATTTAATGAAAATGTATTTCTTTATGATTATGAATATAAAAAATTACTAGAAGAATACGGAGAAAATAAAACTAAAAAATGTATAGAAGAATTATCTTTATATAAGAAATCAAAGGGAGTAGAGTATGAAAGCGATTATGCAACAATAAAAAGATGGGTAATTATAAGAGTTGAAGAATTGGAAGCAAGAAAAGATAAAAAAATTACTAAAAATAAAAGCCTTAATAATTATGAGCAAAGAGAATATCCTAAAGAATTTTTAGATAGTTTATATGAAAATAATAATTTTACTTCAGCAAATACTGAAGAAGATGAAATGGATTTAGATATGTAACACAACTAAAGAGTTGTGATTTTTTTATTTTAGGAGGTACAAAGTGGTTACTAAAAAGGTAAAAAAGATTATTAGAAAGAAATTATATGAATACCCCATATATGATAGATTAATAAATGAGTTAGAGCTTGAAAAAGATACTACTGAAGGAAGAGACATAAATTCTTCAATAAGAAGTAAAAATAAAATTAGTAGAGCAACTGAGGGACAAGTAATAAAAAATATTAGTATAGATAGCAAAATAAATGAATATAAAAAGTGGAAAGAATTAATTGATACTGTACTTCAGGATTTTAGAAAATGTGATAAAACTAAACTAAAAATAGTTGAATATAAGTTTTTTGGTAATATTCCTGAAGATATTATTGCAGATGAATTATATGTTTCTAAAAGCACAGTAAGGAGTTATTTGAAAGATATTTATTTTGAGATTGGAATTTTAGCAACACTAGAAGGTTTGTTAAAAATGAATAATATTAAATAATTATATAAAATACAAAGGTTTTATGATATAATTATCAAAAAATGAAAGGTTTAATTATGAATATATTAGAATTTTACAAACAAAATGTTACAAAAGATGAATATTATTATAAA
>USQA01000032.1 GCA_900556695.1 uncultured Clostridium sp. | reverse complement strand
ATGTTTTTTTTGATATAATGTAAATAAGTGTAATAATCTAATATAGGAGGAGTTTTATGGGAACATATTATATACCTAGAAATGTAAAAGGTGAAGGTAGGATATTGTTTATATTTACGGGAAAATCTTTAATGTATACAGCTATAGGAGCAGGAGTGGGCTTCCCAATATATTTTATAATGTCAAATGTTTTGCAGATACAATATTGGGGGCTACTGGCAATAGCAATATGTGGTTTAATTGGTTTTTCAATTGGGACTATAAAAATTCCTAAATTATCAATGCTAAAGAATGCTAATGATATAGCAGGAGAAAATATTGATGAAATAATAAAAAGATATATTATGTTTAAAAAACAAAATAATAGGATATATGTAAATGAAACAAAAGAAGAGGAGGAAGAAAAAAATGTCTAGTGATGTACAACAATTTAGTAATATGTTAATGGTTGCTTTAGTTTTTTTAATATTTATTCTAATTGCTTTAACTGTAGTATATTTTTTAATGAAAATGAAAGAAAATAAGCCATTATCAAATGAAAAAAATAATAAAAATGAGACAAATAAAGAAAAAAAGATATTATCAACTTCTAAAACTCAAACTATGAGTAAAGAATCTATTAGTAAGTTTATGGAATTTGACAAAGTTGAAGATAATATGATTATTCAAAAGGGCGGAAAAAGATTTGTAATGGTGGTTGAATGTCAAGGAATAAATTATGATCTTATGTCTGAAATGGAAAAAACAGCAGTAGAAGAAGGATTTATACAATTTTTAAATACATTAAGACATCCTATTCAAATATACATACAAACAAGGACAGTAAATTTAAATGATAGTATACAAAAATATAAAGCTAGTGTTAATGAAATTGAGATGGAGTTAAATAAAAAACAAATAGAATATAATACTATAAAAAAGTCTAGTGCATATTCTAAAGAACAAATAGATAATGCTTTTTATGAATTAACTAAAAAGAAAAATTTATATGAATATGGTAAAGACCTTGTAAAAGACACTGAAAAAATAAGTTTAAATAAAAATGTATTAACTAAAAAATATTATATTGTTATTTCTTATTTTGCAGAAGAAGCAACGAAAGAAGATTACGCAAAAGATGAAATACAAAACATGGCTTTTTCAGAATTATATACTAAAGCACAATCAATAATAAGAACATTATTTGCTTGTAGTGTTAGTGGAAAAATACTAAATTCATATGAATTAGTTGAATTGTTGTATTATTCATATAATAGAGAACAAGCAGAAGTATATGGATTAGATAAAGCAATTAAAGCGGGATACGAAGAATTATATTCAACAGCTCAAGATGTTATTGATAAGAAAGAAAGAATATTAGATAAGCAAATACAAGAAGAAGCAATGAAATTAGCAAAAGAAACAACAGATAGAGTTAAATCAGAAAAAGAAAAAGCATATGAAAATAAAAGTAATAGCATGGAAAAAATGATACAGGAAATGGCAAAATTAATTATTGAAGAAAATAAGGAATATATTGGACAAGAAGTTGCTGAAGAAGCAATAGCGGATATAAATGAACAACAGGAGGGAGGAAAAGAAAATGTTCAAGAAAAATAAAAAAGTAACTCAAAATGAGTTTCAAAATCAATTCGAAAATGAAGAAAGAAAAACTAATTTCTTGAAAAGAAAAACAATAAAAGAATTAATTGCTCCCGATGGCATAGATGCTAGAGATATAACACATTTAAAAATAATTTCAAATACTAGTAAATATGCAAAAAGTTTTTATGTTTCAGTTTTACCAAGAGTTTGTACATTCCCAGAGATATTTAGAGATATGTATTTGTTTGGAGATATTAATACATCAATATTTATAAATCCAATTCAAGAATCAAGATCTCAAAATGAATTAAATAGAGTTATTAATGAGCTTGAAACAGAAAGAATTGTTGCTGCAGATAGAGGAAATATAAATAGAGAAAGTCAATTAGGGCAGAAAAGAATGGAAGCAGAAGCATTAAGAGATGAAATTGCAGCAGGGTTTAATAAAATGTTTGAAGCTTCAGTTGTTTCTACATTATTTGCATATAATTTAGAAGAACTAGAAAAATATACTAAATTATTAACAGCAGAAATGTCAAAATCATTAGTAGAAATAAAAAGTGCTTGGGGAATGCAAGAAGATGCATTTAAATCTAATTTACCATTGATGGATGATAAAATAAAAAAAATCCATGCTTTTGATAGAAGATCAATGGCTACAGTATTCCCTTTTACTACATCTGAAGTTGGACATTCAACAGGTGTTCCGTTAGGTTTTAATAAGCAAACAGGTACCCCAATTTTGTTTGATAATTTTCATCCTAGTCTTACAAATTACAATATGGTTATATTTGCTAAGTCAGGAGCTGGAAAATCTGTTACAATGAAAACTTTAATTTCTAGATCATCAGTACTTATGGGAATAGAAAGTTTAGCTTTAGATGCCGAAGGTGAATATAGAATTGTGGCGGAAAGCTTAGGTGGAATAAATGTTGTTTTAAGTCCAAACTCTTCAACAGTTATAAATGTTTTTGATGTAGAAACTGAAGTTGTAAAAGATGAAATAACTGGAAGGGAAAGACAAGTTTTAAATATAGAAAACAAGGTTGAGGACGTAACACAAGCGTTACTTACTATGGCGAGAGGATCAACTAGAAGTAAAGAAGTAAATGAGATAACAAAACAAATTATATCAGAGTCAGTTGCGGAAGAGTATGCTAGTCTTGGAATAAGAAATAATCCTGAAAGTTTATATGAAGCATCAGGAGATAGTGCAAGTGGACAATTATTCAAAAGAAGAAAAGCGATGCCAACAATAGGTTCTTGGTATAGAAGAATTATGATAAAGGCAAGAGAAAATACTAATCCGGATTATAATTTTCATTATAGTTATTTAGTAAAAGTTATGAAACAATATATAAGAGAGTATGATGGACAAATGGCTTATTTTGATGGACAATCTACATTTGAATTATTAGACGGAGCGCCATTTATTAATTTGGATATATCACAATTAGAAGAAAGGTTTGCTAGACCTCTTGCACAACAAATTTTACTTTCTTGGATTTGGGAAAAATATGTTAAAAAGAATAGTGAAGACAGAGGTAAAGCAAGAAAGAAAAGAGTTATTGTTGATGAGGCGTGGATGTTACTTCCATATCCTGAAGCTGTTGACTTTTTAAATACAATGGCAAGACGTGCTAGAAAAAGAAACGTATCACTTGCTATTATATCTCAAAGATTTCAAGATTTTTATGAAAAACCAGAAGCACAAGCTGTACTTACATCTTCTGATACAAAATTATTTTTAGCGCAAGACAAAGCAGAAATACAATATCTAAAAGAAGTATTTAAATTAAGTGAAGGAGAGGCTGGATTTTTAATAACATGTTTAAAAGGTGAAGGTTTACTAAAAGTAGGGTCAGATACAGCTATTTTACAAATAAAACCAACTAAAAAAGAGTTTGAATTCGTAGAAACAAATTTAAATAAATTAGTTGAGATGAACAAAAAATAACAAAAAGCAATAAAGGAGGAAAAAGATGAAAATTAAAGCTAACAAAATAACACAAAAGATAGCAATAGTATTAATATGTTTATTAATGTTTAACTTTATTGCACCTACACATGTTTCAAATGCTGATGTAGGAGGAGTTTTATTTAGTCCAATAAAAGCTTTAGTATTAGCAGTTGGAGATACAGCAACACATATGTTAGAACTTTGCTTTTATGGTAAATGGACAGATGTAATTCTTGAAGATCTTTGCAAATGGAAAAATGAAGATGAAGACTATAATATGTGGGATGGTACAGATAGTGATGGGGTAATAACATATCCTGTTATTAAATTAAGTCCGGAAATGATTTTTGCAAATAAAGTAGAACTTTTTAATATAAATTTTATTAGTAAATTGAATCCTGATGATTATGAAGTTAAAAGTGATGATACTACAAGTTCGATTGAAGCATTGAGGAAAACCATTTCTGGTTGGTATGTAGCTATAAGAAACCTTTCTTTAGTTGCAATGCTTTCAATCTTGATTTATGTAGGTATAAAAATAATAATTTCAAGTGCAGCTCAAGATAAGGCTAAATATAAACAAATGTTAATTGATTGGATTGTAGGTATTTGTCTTTTATTTATGTTACATTATATTATGGCTTTTACATTAAAAGTTACAGAATTAATAACGGAAATGGTATCAAAAAATACTGTTGGGTCAATTAAGCTGGTTGACCCTCGTGATAGTTCAAAGGAGTTAATATTAGAAGCAACAGAAGATAGCACAGATGAGGATATAAATACCACAGGTACTGACTACGGAATAAAAAAAGGAGATGAGGTAACAACTGTTGGTAATTTAACATCATATGTTAGATTATATTGTGGTTTACATGATGTTTCTCAATCTTTTGGATATATGGTTATATATTTATTTATAATTTTTTATACAGTAGTATTCTGTGTTGTATATATTAAGAGGATGATAACAGTTGCTTTCTTAACTGTTATAGCACCATTTGTTGCAATGACATATCCACTTGACAAAATGAGTGATGGAAAAGCGCAAGCGTTTAATTTTTGGTTAAAAGAATACATATACAATGCTTTGATTCAAGTATTTCATTTGATATTATGGTCATTGTTGGTTGGATCAGCAATAGATTTAGTAAAAACAAATTTAATTTATGCAATTGTTGTAATGGCTTGTATGAAACCAGCAGAGAAATTACTTAAAGAAATGTTTGGTATGAATAGTAGGACTGCACCTGGATTTGCTGGAATGGCTGCTCCAGCATTTGCAACAGCAATGGCAAATAAATTAACAGGCGGAGCAAAGAATGTTGTAAAAGGAGCAAGAAATAGTCTTAATGGTTCTGCAGGCAATAATGGTAATAACAACGCAACAATCCCTCAAAAAACTAGAACGAAAGACTATAATTTTGAAAGTATAAATGCAGAAAATATGGCTCATTTAGATGATGGAATGTTAGATTCTGGAGCTGCTGCAGCTGGAGCTGCCGCTGGGGCATCTGCTGCCAGTGACGAAGAAATGAGTATGCCACGAGATAATTCAGCTAATGAATTATTGTATGAACAACAAAGAGCATTACAAAATGATAGTGAAATGAGGAGACAACTAGATAATAATCAAAATGCTGAATTAAATGCATATTTAAATTCTCCAGCTTATGGTAATGGTAATAATTCTGGAATAGATAACAATCAACCACCAAGATTATCTGCATTGAGTAAAGCTGGTAGACTTGGAAAACATGCAGTTAAGAAGATTACAAAACCAAAGAATTTAGGTAAAGCAGCAAGATTCACTGCGAAGACAGCAGCTAGAATTGGAGGAGGAGTTTTAGGAGCAAGTGCTGGATTGGTAGCTGGATCATTAACTGGAAATCCAGGAATGGCATTTTCTGGAATGGTTGCTGGAGCAACTAAAGGAAATCAACTTGGAGGAAAATCTGTAGATGGAGCAATTTCTGCAGCAAGGAAAATAAGAACAGTAAGTAGAAATACATTAGATGCTGGAACTAATTTTAAAAATGAAGCTTTATATGGTCAACAGTATGCTTACGAGCAACAATTAGAAAGAGAAGAAAAGAATCAAATGAAAGATTACATGAAAGATTCTTCAAATGTAGAGTTCTTTGAACAAAAGACAGGAGCATCAAGGGCTGAAATGAAAGAGATTATGGCAAATGCAGCAGACTTTAATCAAATGGGAGCTAAAGATAATGACGAAATATTGAAAGCTATGGAACTTGAAAAAATATACAAAGAAGATAATAATATGGATACAGCACAAGCACATCAGCTTGCTGGAATTTCAGCTAAAATGATGAGTGAAGAAGGATATAAAGCAGCAGACTTTGCAGATGAAAAGAAGAGAAAAGCAATAGAAAATAGAACAGCAGCAGTTGTAAAAGAATACGGAGGAAATTTAAATGAAAGACAACAAGAACAATTAACAAAACAAATAATGTCAGGAAATGAATATATGGCAGAGGTTAAAAAGAGACAAAAAGATAAAATGAATTATAGAAAGAGAAATAGGAGATAGGTTATGTTTCATGACAATAAGATTATTAGATTTATAAATAAAAATAGAAGAATGATTATTTGGGCAATTGCTGCAATAATATTTGTATTATTGTTAATAAAGGTACTAAATAATATTAGTATAAAAGGTACTCAAAAATCTACAGAAAGCAATAATAATTTGACGCGACAAGAAAGAAAGTCTAAAGATAGTATTATAACAGATACTAAGATTAGTAATGATAAAGTAAAGGAAAATTATAAGTTGATTACGGAATTTGTTGATTTTTGTAACAATGATGCTCAACAAGCATATGATTTGCTAACAGAAGAATGTAAAGAAAATTTATATCCTAATATAGAAGAATTTAACAAAAACTATATAAATGTAGTATTTAAGGAAAAAAAAGAAGTGGATATACAAAGTTGGATAGAAAACGGCAAAAAATATACATATTTAGTTAAATTTTATGGAGATTCAATAACAACAGGAAATGTAGAAGATAAAAAGTACGAAGATTATATAACTATAGATGAAGAGAAACAAAAAATTAATATTAATAGATATATTGGAAGATTTGAAAAGAAAATACAAGAAGAAATAAATAATATAAAATTTGAAATAAATTCTGTTGATATTTATAAGGATTATGAAATATATAACTTAAAAATAAGCAACTTTAACAATAAACAAGTAATACTAGATAATTTAGAATCAACTGCAAGTACATATATAGAAACTAATAAAGATACAAAAATTAATTGTTCAAACTATGAAGCAGGAATTAACAGTTTTAGATTCAATGCAGGTGTTATAAAAAATATTAAATTGAAATTTATTAGACAATATAATACTAATATAAAAGATGAGAAACTGACATTTTCTTCAGTAATATTAGATAATGAGAATAATGAAGAGACAAGTAAAATAACCATAGAATTCTAACGTTATAGATGTGGAGGAAAACATGGGAATAAAAGATAATTTAAAAGAGCAAGCTAAAGAGGAAATAAAAAATAAAGCTAAGAAGTATGCAAAAAAAATAATACTTAAATTTGTTGCTCCAATATTATTGGGGATAATAGTAGTTGCTGGTGGTTTTATGATAATAGAAGGTGCAATAAAGGATGCTGCAGATGCAGTTGTAAAAGCAACATCATCATTATTTAGTTCTGATTTTGATAATACATCAGATAAACCTACTGTTATTGTAAGTGATGATATGATAAAAGAAATAAAGAAAAAAATGAAAGAAAATAACATTGATATAGATGAGACATATTTGACTGATAAACTATTAAAAAAATCATTAGAAGCATATTATGCTACACAGTATCCATATATTGATGGAATAGACTATACAGATGATATGGTTAAAGGATGTATATATTTAAAAAGAAATGATACTACAGATTA
This sequence comes from uncultured Clostridium sp., assembly GCA_900556695.1. Taxonomy (GTDB): domain Bacteria; phylum Bacillota; class Clostridia; order TANB77; family CAG-508; genus CAG-269. Next base: position 2,126 of record USQA01000032.1, on the reverse strand, counting down.
TATGAGCTATATTAATTATGGAGATTTTAAGTCAAAGTTAGGAGAAGGAAAGACAGAAAGTAATTTAAATGACGCAAAAAAATATTTTTCTATGGATGATGATAATAATATTGTTATAGTTACATGGAATAAATCTAGCGAAAAAGTAGAATGTGCTAATAAAGAAGAAGAGAAAGATAATACAACGTCAGATGGAAACTATTCAATAACAGAATATAAAATAGATCAAAAATCTTTAACAGAACAATATGCAATGTCATATAAATTACCTGTACTATTAGGAAATATGTATTCAAATGAAGGATTTGGTATAGCTGTTGCAGAGTTAGGAAAAGAGTCTAAAATAGAACTAACAATATTAGATTCTTCAACAGAAACAGAAACAGTTAATAAAGAATATTTTAAAATGGATTATAAAGCTAATGGAACTTATGATTGGAATACAGCAAGTACAGCAGGAGAAGAAGCGCAAACAGATACACAAATTGAAGCTGTTAATAGGGAAGATTTTCAAGAAATCACATGGAATGAAGATTATACAAAAGATCCATATAAAACAACTACACAAACTGTAGAAGAAAATGAAATATCAATAAAAACTACATTACTTGATACATGGACTACAAAGGGAGAAGTTACAGATATTACTAAAAAGACAAAAGAAGATTCAAATAAAGATAATCCAGATAAGGGTGATATGGATAATGATCCAAAAGAGTATACTATAGATAAGAATAAATCAATTACAGAAGAACAACGAAATGAAATAATTCAAAAGATTATAGAAGCAAAAAATAACACTATAATACAAGATAATATAAAAGAAATAGATGCAAAAGTATATAAGAAAATGACAAACCATAATATGACAACACAAGTAACTACAAAGGAAACTACATATACCTCTTCTGATATGGAATTAGTAGATAATACGGACAAGTTCTTAGCTTTGATAAAAGCAAATAGTGAAGGAAAGTTTGACAAAAAAGGAGAGCTTGTAAAATATATAAAGAAAGAGGGAAAAAATGATGATGAACATGATATTGAAAGTGAGTTTTTAAGTTCAATAGATATGGTTATAGATATATTAGAAAGAGACGAAGAAGTATCTAGTTATGCTAATACTATGAAATATATTTATTATAGATATACAAATAATAAAGCATATAAAACAGATTTAGATTTTTCCTCTTATGATACTAGCGATTTTAAAGATGTAGGAAGTGACGCAACATCAGGAAGTGGATTTGAACAATTTAAAAGATGGACACATACATATGAGGGTGGTAAAAAAGAAGGAAAGTTTTACATTGTACAACCAGATGGAGGTCGGAGGAAGTGATGTTGGACATGGAGTTGATATAGGAACACATGGAGCCGAACTTAGAAAATTGGGATATTCTACAGAAATAGGAAGTAAAATTCCAATTGATGTTGTTGATGCTATAGAAGAAAGAGAAATAAACGGAGATATTTCCGCTGTAAAATCTCAAGCTAAAGATTTGAATTTGACTGAATATCAAATATATGCATTAGTAAGTAGATCATATAATTGTGGTGTTTATGGAGCATTTAAAGCAACAAAAACTAAAACATTTAAACAAGCCTATAAAGAGTATTGGGAACAGAAAAGAGATGATAAATATGGAAAAAAAGAGGATTATACACATAAATTATATACAGAACATATGAATTTACCTGTGACATCAAAAGGAAAGTATTTAAGAGGCTTAGAAGAAAGAAGAAAATCAGAATGGCGTTTGTTTCAAACAGGATATTTTGATAGAGGTGTTGATGAATATTGTATATTGGGAGATGGAGATGGGACAACTGCAAACATAGACACACCATTAACAGGTAAAAATAAAGAAAAAATGGAGAAATTAATAGCAAGGGCAATAGAAATCGCAGATGACAAGGATCATAAATATTATACATACTCAAAACAAAATAGAAATGGTAAGTATAGTTTTGACTGTTCTAGTTTTTGTGCTAGATTATATAAAAAATATTTTAATAAAACTATACCAAATTTTACCGAAAAGTATCGTAATACAGGGTACATAGGTAAAGTTGGTAGTGTAAAATTACAACCAGGAGATATATTATGGAGGAGTGGACATGTT
>USQA01000031.1 GCA_900556695.1 uncultured Clostridium sp. | reverse complement strand
TGTATTTGACGTCTTATTTAGTATTATTTATTATTATTATAATTGAAGGAAAATGTAAAAAAGGAGGTTATGTCAAAAGAAATGCACAAGAGAATTAAAGTTAAATTAATAGCTGCTGTATTACTTGTATTAATAATTATTATTAATATAAATATTTTTGTCATGGCCTCTGAAGTTACAGTAAAGACACCAAGTGAAAATCAATTTCTTGAATTAAGAGCCGTCGAAGTCAAAGATGTAGAAGGGCAAAATAAACAAGTAACAATGGAATTATGGACAAATAGTATTGAATTTGAACGGATTTGCAGTTAGATTTTCATATGATAGCTCAAAAATTCAACCTTCGAATTTGACATCAAATGAAGTAACAAATGATGAAACAGAGTACTTTAAATTTGTTGGAGAATTTGAAAATGTTTTAGAGTTATTTACAATTCCTTATGATGGAACAGGAAATGGAATAAATGCAGTAGTATCATTTATTCCACCTGTAGAAGGAAGTGAACATATAGAGCAAGTAGGAACAAGTGGAGGAAAAGTAATAAATACAGAAAACGGTGTTTTATTAGGAAAAATGAGTTTTCAAATGGAAGCAGATCAATTTGATGAATCATGGTTTTCTTTACAAACGAGTACAGAAAGTTCACCTAAAACAGGAATAAGCATAAATATAGATGGCACAAGTAAATATGAAGATCAAAATACATTTAGATTTACAGATAAGACAGCATCTAAAAATGCAAATTTAAGTAATATTATATTAAGTTCTGGAATAAAAAATGAAGTTAATCCAGAGCAATCAACATATAAAGAATATAGTATAACACCAGAATTTGAAAAAGATACATTAGAATATCAATACGAATTACTAGAATATATAGATGAAATGGATATAACAGCTATATTAGAAGACCAAAAATCAAGTATAAAATTGAAAGTGCCAAAAAGAGATGAAGAAAACAACTTACAATATGAAAATGATGGAACAACAATTTTATATGAAGAAAAAGAAATTAATGATAACGAAGCCAACAAAATTATATTAAACAAATTAGGTGAACCAGATACTAAAGTAACAATAATAGTTACATCAGAAGATGGACAAACAAATAAGGAATATACAATAACAATAAAAAGACCATATGGAACAATAAAAGGAAAAATATTTACAGAACCTACAAGTTTTACAACAGAAAAGCATATAGCTGAAGTTTTAGCATATTTGGAATCAGATGTAGAAGAAAAAGTAAATTGGGAAACAGCAATAAATAATACAAAAAATGGCAAATCAGATGATTTAAATACAGTATTTAGAGGTGACAAAGAGAATTCTATAATAGGTATTGAAGAAAAAAATAAAATGAATACAAAAGATGATGGAACTTTTGAATTATATTTAATACCTGGAAAATACACTTTACTAATAGATAAAAAAGGATATTTAGATCAGTACTATATAAATGTAAATGTAGCAGATAAAGATGAAATAGATTTATCTTCATATGAAACATCTAATGTAATTACTTTAATACCAGGCGATATAAATAAGGATGGAACAATAGGAATTCTAGATAAAACGATTATGACAAAACAAAATGGAAAAACTAAAGCAAATTTAGAATTTAATCCATCAGCTGATTTGAATAATGATGATGTAATAAATATTACCGATAAAACAATACTTACAAAGAATAACAATTTAGTTAGAAAAATAATAAATCTTGAAGGAGAAAATTAATGTTAAAGAAAGAGAATATAAATAAAATTAAATTAAAGATTGTAGCAAGCTTAATTTTAATATCAATGTTTATTCAAACATTATCACCATTTAACAATATATCAAATGCCGCAAACACAGAGAATTTAGCACCTATGGAACAATATTTGGTTATGGTAGTAGATAATTCAGAAGATGCTCAATATGATTATGAAGATTATGGAATTGCACATATATCTCTAGTATTAAGAGGAAATTTGAATTTTAGTGGATTTGATGTTGCATTTAAATATGATTCAAGTGTTATGCAACCAACGTATAATGCGGGAACTAAAAGAAAACCAGATTATCAAGTAGCAACAACTATGGATGATTGGAATCCTACAATTTCAGCATGGGGCTCTTCTATTAGTGAAAATAATACATGGTTATTTGCAAGTGAAAATAAATTTAGAATAGAAGGAACAACAGCTGTAGATAAGAATCCTTCAATATTAGGAGAAGATGTAGTTATTGCAGATATGTACTTCTTATTAGAAGATGGTTATGATCTAACTAATATTCCAAGTACAGTTCTTGTACCACAAGCTGGAAACGGATTGGAAACAGGAATTGCATTAGTTTATGATACATATTATCTATTAACAAATGTAGGATATTATGGAACAGAAGGAACTGCACAAGCAGAAAAAGAAGTAGATACAATAAGTGTAAAAAATAATCCAACAAAAACAAATTATGAACATGGAGATACTATAGATTTAACAGGAGGTATAATAACTGTAAATTATACAGATAGTACATCTGAAGATATAGATATGACAGATCCAAAAGTTGGAATTACAACAGGAAACACAGCTGATATTAATACAAATTATGTAGGAATAAGTTATGATGGAAAACAAACATCATTTAATATAACTGTAACAGACCCAGTAGATACTTTAGTTGTAGATACACCAATAACAAAAACAGAATATAGTCATGGAGAAAACATAGACTTTTCTAGTCTAAAATTAAAAGCCACAAAAAGAAGCGGAGCAACAGAAGTACTAACATCATCAAGCAGTGATCTTAGTATAAGTGAAAATACAGCAGATATAAATTCTAGTAAATTTACTGCTTTTCCAGATGATGGGACAGGAATAACAAAAGGAACACAAAAAATAACATTTTCATATAAGGGAAAAAGTGTAGATGGAACAATAGTAGTAAATGATACAGTAGATACAGTTGAATTAACAAATCAACCAACAAAACAAGTTTACAAATATGGAGAAAGCTTAGATTTAACAGGAACAAAATTAAAAATTAACTTTGGAAGCGGAAATACAAGCATAATAAATCTTCCAGATGGAAATGCTGTAGTGTCAGCATATTCTAGTGCAACAATAGGAACTAAACAAAACTTAACAGTAACATATGGAGGAAAAACAGCAGTAAAAACAATAGATGTAGAAGTTTACAATTATATAGATTCTGCAAGTATTACTCCACCAAATAAAGTAGAATATAGTTACAATACAGATTTAGATCTAACAGGTGCAAGTATGCAATTAATATGGAAAAACTCAAATGTAACAAGTGTAGCTATTACAGATTCTATGATAAGTGGATATAATAAAACAACTGAAGGAAAACAAACAATAACAGTAACTTATAATGTAGAATATATACTTTCAGATGGAAATAAAGTTTCAGATACAATTATAAAAACCTTTAAGGTAGATGTTGTAAATAATATATCTAAAATAGATATAACAGCACCAAGTAAAACGCAATATAATCATGGAGAAAGTTTAGACTTAACAGGAGGAAATATTAAAGTTACATATGAAAATGGTACAGAAGAAACAAGAACAATGACAACTGCTATGATTACAGAATCTGATGGTTCAACTGTTAACATGAGCCCAACAACATATGATAACACAAATAAAGTAAGTAAAACATTAAAAATAGAATATACAGAAGACGGAAAAACAGGAACAGTAAATTATCCAATAGAAATTATAAATTCATTAAAGTCTATAAGCTTAAATGGAACACCAAAAACAAGTTACAATGTAAATGAAAGTTTGGAAACAGGACTATCAATAACAGTTAATAGAGAAAATGGAGATGCTGAAACAATATCAGTTACACCTGATATGATAAGCGGATTTGATACAACAACAGAAGGAAGTAAAACGGCTACCATTTCATATACAGAAAATGGAGTAACAAAAACAACTAACTTAAATTACACAGTTGCCGATAGTGTAACAGGAATAACATTAAAAACAAAACCAAGTAAAACAGAATACAAATATCAAGAACCACTAGATATAACAGGAGGAAAGATAACAGTAAGTAAGGGAAGTGGAACACAAGATATAGAAATAACAGAAGGAATGGTAAGTGGATATGATAAGACAACATTAGGAAAACAAACAATAACTATAACATATGGAGGGCAAACAGTAACTTATGAAGTAACGGTAAAAGACTACGTAACAGGAATTATTGTAACCCCAAGTGTTGTAACAGGAAAGTATAATGATGAATTATCAAAATTGATAAATGATAATAATATTACATATGCTGTAACATATGCAAAAGCAGGAGCAAGAACCCCAGTTGTTCTAACAGAAAGTATGGTAACAGGATATAGTAAAACAAGTGTAGCAGAACAAAACTTAACAATAACATATACAGATAATGATATAGATAGTGCAACAAATGGACAAATATTTACAGCACCACTAAAAATAACATTAAATAATGCAACAATATCAATAAGTATGAAGCAACAACCAAGTAAAACAGAATATGGATATGGAGATACAATAGATTTAAGTGGAGGAAAAATAACAGTAATAAAAGAAAATGGAGACACAGAAGAAAAAGTACTAACAGATAGTGGAGTAACAGTAACAGAAATAGATGGAAGTTCAATAGACTTAAGTAAAGTAACATTTGGAGATGATAATACAACAACAAAGAATTTAAAAGTAACATATGATGGAAAAGAAACAAGCTTTACAATAAAAGTAATAAATAAAGTTACAAAAATAAATATGCATACAACTCCAAAAACAAATTACAATGTAAATGATACATTAGATTTAACAACAGATGGAACAACACCAGGAGAAATATTAGTAACAAGACAAACAGGTGTAGCAGAAGTTGTAAAATTAACAGACTCAAGAGTAAATGTAACAGGATTTGATTCTAGTGTAGAACATACAAATCTGCCATTAACAGTAACATTTACAGAAAATGGAGTAAATCAGAAGGCAACATATAATGTAGATGTAAAAGATACAGTAACATCAGTTACATTAAAAGTAGTACCAAATAAAACAGAGTACAAATATAATGAAGAGCTAGATGTAACAGGAGGAAAAATAGAAATAACAAAAGGAAGTGGAACAACAACAATAAATTTAGACTCTTCAATGGTAAGTGGATATGATAAAACAACCTTAGGAGAACGAACATTAACAATAACATATGGAGGACAAACAACAACTTACAAAGTAAATGTAAAAGATTATGTAATAGGAATAAGTGTAAATCCAACAAGTGTAACAGGAAAGTATAATGATAAAGTATCAAAATTAATAAGCGATAATAACATTACATACACTGTAACATATGCTAAAGGAGGAGCTCAATCCCTATCAGCTCTAACAGAAGATATGATAACAGAATATGATAAAACAGAAACAAGTAAACAAAGCTTAACAATAACATATAAAGATCAAGATACAAATAGTTACACAAATGGACAAAGCTTTACAGCAACATTAGATGTAACATTATCAAATAAAATAACAGGAATAACGATAACAGCTCCAACAACAAATAAATACAATCATGGAGATAGCTTAAATTTAGCAGGTGGAGAAATTGAATTAACATATGCAGATGGAACAACTAGAACAGAACCAATAACATCAGCTAAAATAACAGAAGTAGATGGAAGTACATTAAATATGAGTCCAAATACATCAGAATATGGAGCAGACTATACACTAAGTAAAACACTAAAAATAGAATATACAAAAGATGGTATAACAGGAACAGTTAATTATCCAATAACAATAGTAAATGATGTAAAATCAATTGATATACATACAACACCAACAAAAGTATCATATAATGTAAATGAAACATTAGATGTTACAGATGGAGAGATAAAAGTAACAAGAGCAACAGGAACACCAGAAATAATACCAATGACAAACCAAATGGTAACAAATTTTAATAGTACAAAAGAAAATACTGCATTAAAATTAAATGTAGAATATACTGAAAATGGAGTAACAAAAACAACAGATTACACAGTAAGTGTAAAAGATAGTGTAAAGAAAATAACATTAAATACAACACCAAAAACAGACTACAAATATAATGACGAAATAGATGTAAGCACAGGAGTAATAACAGTAGAAAGTGGAAGTGGAACAAAAGATATACAAGTTACAGAAAGTATGATAACAGGATATGATAAAACACAACTAGGAGAACAAGAAATTACAATAACATACGGAGGACAAACAGTAACATATAAAGTAACTGTTAAAGACTATGTAACAGGAATTACAGTAACTCCAAATACTGTAACAGGAAAATATAATGATGAATTATCAAAATTAATAAATGATAATAATATTACGTATACTGTAACATATGCAAAAGCAGGAGCAAAAACCCCAGTTGTTCTAGCAGAAAGCATAGTAGCAGGATACAATAAAACAAATATAGCAGAACAAAACTTAACAGTAACATATACAGACAATGATGTAGATAGTGCAACAAATGGACAAGCTTTCACAGCAACATTAAAAATAACATTAAATGATAATATTGAATCAATGGAAATATTATCTACACCAAAACAAAATTATAAATATGGAGAACCATTAGATATAACAGGTGGCACAATAGAAATTGTAAAAAGTAGTGGAACTAAAACTATACCAATTACAGAAAGTATGGTAAAAGAATTAAATGGTTCTGAATTTGATAGTACAAAATTAGGAACAAGAAATCTAAATGTAACTTATGGAGGAATAACTAAAACATATGAAGTTACAGTTTCAGACTATGTTGTGGGAATAACACTAACACCACCAACAAAAACAAAATATCAATATGGAGAAAGTCTAAATTTAATAGGAGGAACTGTACAAAAAATAATGGCAAGTAATGCCGTAACTACAGCTGTAGCATTAACAGATAGTAGTGTAAATGTAAGTGCATTTAATCCTAATCAAATAGGTACACAAGTAATAAATGTTACATATGAAGGATTTACAAAGAACTTTGGAGTTATAGTTGAAGATAGTATTCAATCTATTGAAATAAAAACTAAACCAAAAGTAAGCTATAAATATGGTGAAGAATTAGATATAACAGGTGGAGAAATAAACGTAATTCGCTCAAGTGGTGTAACCACAGTAGCAATTACAAAAAGTATGGTAAGTGGATATAATCCAGAAATTTTAGGAAATCAAGAATTAACAGTAACTTACGAGGGAAAACAGGCAAAATATACAGTTAATGTTCAAGATTATATTAAAGATATAGTTATAGTAAAACCAAATAAATTAATTTATAAACTAAATGAAACAAAAGACTTAACAGGAGGTCAAGTACAAGCTGTAATGTCAAGTGGTACAGCTACATCCCCAGTAGCAATGACTGATAGTCAAGTAGTTGTTACAGGATATAATACAACAAGTGTAGGAGTTAAAACTATAACAGTACAATATAAAGGATTTACAAAGACATTTGATATAACAGTTGAAGATAATTTAAGTGGAATGATTATAAAAACATTACCAACAAAATTAGATTACAAATATGGAGAAAGTCTAGATTTAACTGGTGGAACAATAGAAGTTACTAAAGAAAGTGGAGCAAAAGAAATAATAAATATGACTTCAAGTATGGTTTCAGGATATAACTCAAAAACAATCGGAAATCAAATCTTAACAGTAACTTACGAAGGAATTACTCAACAATTTAGTGTTAATGTAAAAGACTATATTACTAAATTAAAAGTTATACCACCAACAAAGACTAAATATGAATATGGTGAAGATATAGACTTGACAGGAGGAAAGGTATCATTAGTTACAGCAAGTGGAAAAATAGAAGAAACTGTTGATTTAACAGCATCTATGATATCAGGATTTGAAAGCAAAAAAGAAGGAACTCAAAATATAAATGTATCTTATAAAGGATTTGATTCAAGCTTTAATATAAATGTAAAAGATACTATAAAAGCAATATCTATGGCAAGTATGCCAAATAAAACAAGTTATAAATATGGCGAAGATATAGATGTAACAGGAGCTACAATATATGTAGTAAAAACAAGTGGAATTTATACAATAAATGTAACAAAAGATATGATTTCAGGATATTCCCCAAATACATCTGGAAATCAATCTATAACAGTTACATATGCAGGTTTAAAAACAAACTTTATTGTTTATGTTGAGAAAAAGGTAGTATTAGAAGATACAAATAATCCGGAAACATCAGTAATACCAACAAAAACAACAAGAAATGCAAACAGAACCTTGATAACTGAACAGTATATTCCAACCCTGAAAATTCTTCAAAAAAAGAGTTTTTAGAACGAACAAGGAAGCGCACTGATGTGCGCGCAGGTCATCAACCTGACGGTTGTTGACATGAAGATATCAAAGATATAAATTCTAAAACACAAGAAACACCAAAACAAACAGATGATAAAGAAACAGAAGAAAAGCCTACAATTACATTAGGTATTAAAGATGAAAAGACAGATGAAACAAAAATAGATAACATAGATATAATAATACCTATAGGAATATTAGGTTTATTGATAATATTACTAGTATTAGCATTTAAACACAATGTAAGAATTTACGAAGAAGAAGATGGAGAATTCTTATTATGTGGTTTAGATAGAATAAGTAAGAGAAATCTAAAACTTAATATAGATAAATATTTGGATAATGAAACTAAAGATAACAAAGTAAAAATAGTATTGAATAAGTCAATAACTAAAAAATTAAAAGATAAAGAATTAGAAATTACATACAAAGAAAACTTTATTAAGTACATAATAAAAGCAAAAGAGAAAAAAGAAGAAATAATACTCAAATGATAATATAAAATACAAATGAAAATTGATTATAAAACACTTTTATAATAAAGATATTTAAGGTTACCAGTGTGCATGCAAAACCTCTAAAATCTAATTTTAGGCACACGAAATTAGACAAAGAGGTTTTGTAGGTAACATATAAATAATTTTTATAAATATTATTAAAGAAAAAAATCCTAATTTATAGGTTTTATTAAGTATGGTTAAAATTATAAAAAAAAGACCCGAATATTTGGGTTTATTTGTCATGTTAAAATAAAATATAAAAATCTTTACAAATAGTTATTAGAATGCTAAAATTAATTTATAATTAACTAAAGAAAAGGAATGATATAATGAAAGTAAATAGAAAATTTATAAAGAGTTTTAAAAAAGTTTTTAATTTATATAACTTGGCGATGATGTTATGTATTATAGTTATTTTAGCTTCACTGTATATTGTAATAAAACCAAATTTTAATTTTAGTACAATTGGTAATATTCAAACTAATATACAAAGGAACGAAAGTGAAATAAATGAAGATGAGGCAAGAAAAATTGCTCAAAAGAAGTTTAAAAAATTGGGAGAGAAAAAGATAAATAAAGAATCTCTAAAAGTTACTTTAATACAAAGAGATAATGAACTATATTATTATGTATGTTCTTTAGAAAATACAATTGAAATAAGTCAAAAAAATGGAAAAATAGTACGTGTAAATAGTGCTAATGTAGAATAAAAGGAGGCAACTACAAGTTGCTTTTTTTATTTCAGGAAGGTTTTATTTTTAATGTAAAAGCAGTATTTCCGTACAAAAACGCCAATATAAAAGTAAATTGTAATTAAAATTTAAACAAAAGGATAAAAAAGTAAATAA